>NZ_JAQFJJ010000005.1:0-124422 GCF_030440005.1 Streptococcus sp. SP1 | reverse complement strand
TTGGCTTGAACACCTTAATTGTATCGCGTTTGGAGTTTTTTTGGTATAACCTTCGATGCGCACCCGCATAGCGGGTGGTTTTTTGTCTCGCACCTAACGGAGCGAGACGGACTGAAAGTCACATAATAAAAAAAATCCCTGAGTTTTTAAACTCAGGGATTTTGTGATTTCTTTAAAAAGATCACGCTTTACCTTCATCTAGAACTTCAAAAATAGAAGCTGTTAAATTCTCCACATAGAATGGACGTTTATGGCGACTATTACCAACCATTAATTTCAATTTATCTGAATTTTGGAGGTAATATGGAAGCCCGCTAGCATTGAAGATGACCAAGTACTTCTTGTCTCCTGTTAGTTCATAGATGACAAGACCACTGGTATCAGTTGCAGATTGGATAAAGACTTGTTGGTAGATTTTATCATAGCTTTCAAGCCCTAAGACAGGAAGACTTGTCTTCAAGGCGATCAAGCTTCGGATATAGGCAATTGATTCCTTGTTCTGACTGACCAAATCCCAATTGACCTGATTCACAAAATCTGGAGCATTGTAGGAATTCATGGCCCGCTCACGATCCAAAGGGGTGATTTCTCCATCAGGACCTGTCGCTACCAATTTGGTCCGCATAAACTCTTGACCCAATTGCATAAAGGTCATGCCCTGAAAGAGCAGATTCATGGCTGTAGCCAACTCTGAGCGCTTGACCAATCCTGCTACTTCTTCATTCGGATGAAGGGTCTGAAGCAAGTCGTAGAGATTATAATTGTCATGAGCTTCCACATAATTCAAGACCTGATTCGGACTTAAATAATGACCAAGCTCTGCACTACCTAGAGCAGCACGCGCAACGATATTCTCTGTCGATTTTCGGCTGACGAAGCCACGTTTGATGGAACCATAAACCTCAGCCCCTTTAATAGCATCGCGCTCCGTATCATTGAAGAATCCAATTCGAGGCAATTGCGCCGCATTGTCTTTCTTAGCCTTGTCCTCTGGTGCGAGACCTGTTCCCATGTCCCAACCTTCTCCGTAAAGGAGAATGCGAGGATCCAGAGCGTCCATTGCCTCCCGAATAGCATTCATCGTCCTTACATCGTGAATCCCCATCAAATCAAAGCGGAAGCCATCGATCTGGTACTCTTTGACCCAGTGCGTGAGGGAATCAATCATGTACTTGCGGTACATTTCATGCTCACTAGCTGTTTCATTACCGACACCTGTCCCATTTTGGAAGCGGCCATCCGGCTCCATCCGGTAATAATAATCGGGTACTTTATTTTGGAAAGGACCATGCTCGGTCGAGTAGATATGATTGTAGACCACATCCATGACCACAGAAATTCCTGCCTCATGATAAGCCCGGATCATGGTTTTGAGCTCTTTCATGGTTTGTTTCGGATTGGATGAATCTGTTGAAAAGCTAGTTTCTGGTGCAGAATAATTCTGAACATCGTAACCCCAATTGTAGGTCACCTGGCCTTCTTCGTCGTACTGTTTAAAGCGATCAGAGATCGGCTGCAGTTGCACGACATTGACTCCTAACTGACGGATATAATCAAAAGCAGTTGCATCACCATGGCTATTAACGGTTCCTTTTTGGCAAGCACCAAGATAGGTCCCTCGCAAAGACTCGTCCACACCTGAAGTCGGTGACTTAGTCAAATCCCGAAGGTGCATCTCATAGATCACTGCTTGACAAGGGTTATCCAAGCGCCAAGGAGTCGCATCGGCACCTTTTTTAGTGCCCCAATCAAACTGACGATCTGCTCTTGAAAGAATGGCTGAGCGCATCCCATCGGCTGTCGTTGCAATGCTATAAGGATCGCGCGTCACTTGAGTATGGTGTTCAAAATGCACACGATATTGATAAGCCATGCCACTTAAATTTCCTAGAAAATCTAAAATCCAAACACCATGGGTATTTTCTGGGTGGTAGCTAGACTCTTGTTTGCCACGTGTCATCGGCATGCTCTTCCAAATAGGCGCATCCAGCTCGGTTGATTGATAAAGCAACAATTCAACTTTCTTAGCCGTTGGAGCCCACAGTTTAAAGCAATGCTCCCCTTCTTCCTCCCGATGACCGAGCCAGCCTTGATAAGCCCACTTGGCATCGAATTCCTTGGCATGGGTCACCATATCGTAGGCATGAGGCTGACGATGGCTGTAGGCATGACTCGTCAAAGCAGCTTGCAAAGAATAATAGACTGTATCGTCTCCATCGAGAATCCACACTTCTCGAACATGCCCTTCTGGTAAAAGTTCGATTTCAAAATCACGGGTCTTGGTGAGCCAATCCCCTTCTTTAACCAGGACATGGCCCCGGTTCAAGGCACCCTCACTCTCGTATACCAGATTTCCCTCTACTCCAAAATAATCCAACTTGGAGAAAGAGACTGATTTTCCTTCTACTTGATCCTGCCACTGCCACATATCATAGGCAAAATAATTTCCTTTTTGCTTATGAAAATGAAGCTTTACCTGGTATTGTCGCATAACATTTTCCTATTTCCAATTTAATACCGAAGGAACCATTCCTCGTGAAACACGTACGTGGCTCTAACTATTTGTTTTTATTCTTCAGATGTGTGAACCAAAGCATCGTTGTTGATTTCATCAATATTTGCAAAGAATTCCAAGTGATTATGGAAGACTTCCAATTCAACTGGAGTATCTCCTCCGTACTCCCCATCTAGATTGATGCGGAATGGTTGAGCATTTTTCCCTAACATTTCGATCGTCAACTTCTTGGTTTTGAGATATTCTACATTTTCATCGTGCACATGCTTGCCCCCATTGATAGCCTGAATCATCAGGGACAACATGTTAAAGAGCTTAGCAGTTTTTACGATAATCAAGGTAAAGTTCCCATCATCAAGCTTAGCATCTGGCGCGACACTTTCAAAGCCAGCAATCGAGTTGGTCAAGGCCACAAAAATCATAGACGCTGGCCCTTCAAAGACACCATTGTCGTGCTCAATCCGCACCTTCCGAGCCTTGTTTCGCGGTAACATTTTAGCTGCTTCAGCCACATAGGCAAAGTAACCCAAGCGAGATTTAACACTACTTGGAACACTGAAGGTCAATTCTGTCATGGTTCCTGCTGCAGCAATGTTGATGAAATACTTACTGCCATAGGCACGACCAATATCCATCTGAATGGTTTGATTTTTTTCAATAATGCGGGCAGCTGCCACAGGATCGCCCATCGGGATCTTCAAGGCACGTGCATAGTCATTGGTGGTACCGGTCGGAATAAAGGCCATCTGCGGCCGATTTTCCAGACCTGCAACCCCATTGACCACTTCGTTAATCGTACCATCTCCACCAGCGGCAATGATTAAATCAAAGCCTGCTTTAGCGGCTCTTTCTGCTTCATTTTGGGCAGAAAATGGTTCAGGAGTCGTTTGATAAGCGCTGGTTTCATAGCCCACGTCTTCAAGTACGTCCAAGACTTCCGCAATATTTTTCTTGATAATTTCTTGCCCAGAGGTCGGATTATAAATTAAACGGGCTTTTTTGATTCGTTCTACCATAAAGATCCTCTACAAACTTTCAAGCCAGGCCTCATCTTCTACCTGGATTCCTAATTCTTGTGCTTTGGTTAACTTGCTACCAGCGTCACTACCTGCAACGACTAAATCTGTTTTTTTGGAAACCGATCCAGTCACCTTAGCGCCCAGACTTTCTAATTTTGCCTTCGCTTCTGAACGCGTGAGTCGCTCTAGCTTCCCAGTCAAAACGACTGTCATTCCTGATAGGGCCGCATCAGCAGCGACTTTCTCACCAAGATAAGCCATATTGACACCAGCTTCTTTAAGCTCTTGCAATAGGCGCTTGGATCCTTCTTGAGCGAAATAACGCTTGAGGCTTTCAGCCACGACCATACCGAGACTATCAATGCTGGCAATTCGTTCTGGATCAGCTGTAGCCAATTGATCGAGGTCATGGAATTCTTGGAGCAAGATTTGACTAACCTTGCTACCGACATGGCGGATCCCCAAACCAAAGAGTAACTTCTCAGCTGAATTCTCTTTTGAAGCTTGAATGGCTTCATAGAGTTTTTCAGCAGATTTTTCTTTAAAGCCTTCCAAGGTCAATAGGTCCTCGACTGTCAGACGATAGATCCCAGCTACATCCTCTACCAACTGAGCTGCGAAGAGTTTCTCTACAACAGCTGGACCCAAGCCTGTGATATTCATAGCATCCCGACTGGCAAAGTGGTTCAATCCTTCCTTAATCTGGGCTGGACAGAGCGGATTGATACAGCGAAGGGCCACCTCATCCTCGAAATGAAGCAACTCACTCTGGCAGCTCGGACATTGAGTTGGAATAGCTAATGCTTGATCAGATACCCGTTTATCTTTGACGACACGCAAGACCGCAGGAATGATATCACCCGCCTTGTAGACAATGACGGTATCATCCTGATGAATATCTTTTTCAGCAATATAGTCCACATTGTGCAAGGTTGCCCGACTAACGGTAGTTCCTGCTAGCTGGACTGGAGTTAGATTGGCAGTTGGGGTCACAACTCCGGTCCGTCCAACCGTCCAATCCACCGATAAGATTTTCGCTTCTTTTTCTTCAGCTGGAAACTTATAGGCGACAGCCCATTTAGGGGCTTTTACGGTAAAGCCTAGTTCTTCTTGAACAGCTAGGTCATTGACCTTGATGACGATCCCATCGATATCATAGGGAAGATCCTCTCGAAGTTGGGCTACTTTTTGGATAAAGTCCCAAATTTGCTCCATATCCTCAGCCAGCACTCGCTCTTGGTTCACGACAAACCCTAAGCGGGCTAATTTCTCAAGCACGCCTTCCTGACTGCTTTGATCCGTCGGGCTCACTTCTTGATACATGAAGGTTGCGAGATTTCGCTTAGCCACGATTTTCGTATCCAATTGACGAAGCGTTCCTGCAGCAGCATTTCGTGGATTAGCAAACTCCGGCTCGCCGTTTTCTTGACGAATTTGATTAACCCGATCAAAGGAAGCCCGCGGCATGTAGCACTCACCTCGAACTGTGATGTTCACTGGCTCTGGTAACACCAAAGGAATATCCTTGACCCGCTTGAGGTTCTCTGTAATATCCTCACCGACAGAACCATCCCCACGTGTTGCCCCCGTTACAAGGACACCATTTTCATAGGTGAGGGAAATGGACAAGCCATCGATCTTCAGCTCACAAACATAGCTGATGGAAGGAAATTCCTTACGGACACGCTGATCAAAGACTTCTAATTCTTCACGCGAAAAAGCATCCTGCAAACTATAAAGGGGATACTGGTGCTGGTATTTGGTAAAGCCTTTTAAAACCACCCCACCTACACGGTGAGTAGGACTCTCTGGTAAGATCTCATCAGGATGAGCGGTTTCTAGTTCCACCAACTCCCGATATAATTGATCATATTCACTATCTGAAACAGATGGAGTGTCTTTTGTGTAATACTCGTAAGCATATCGATTGAGTAATTCCACTAATTCTTTCATTCTGGTTTTCATGTTCTTATTTTATCATAAAATCTTAATTTAGCCTTGAATTTACTGCATTCTTAGCATGAAAAAAAGGAGCCAAAGCTCCCTTTTCTTATTTTGTAAAATCGATCCGTTTAGAAAGTTGATTGATCACAATCGCTCCAAAAATCAAGGATGCGAATTCACCCAATCCCATAGTCAACCAGTTATAGAAGAATGGTTGGCCTTGAAGGTAGTATAGTTCCAAGGCAATCGTAAACATGGAGATGGAAAAGAAAATCGCAAACAAGAAATGGTCCAAGCGAATAAGACCGTTAAACAAGAACTTGTTTTTGAATCGACCAAATAGAATGAGTCCAAGTCCTAAGAAGACAAAGGTTGAACCTCCACCGACAAAGACATCGATCCATCCAAAACTAAATAAGTTAGCAATCATACAACCAAGAGTCACCCCAATCAAGTACTTCTTATTGTAAAAAGCTAAGAAATTCATCATTTCCGAAACACGGAATTGATAGCCATAGTAGGCCATAGCGTTGAGAGGGGGGGTAATGGTCAATACGATATAAATCGCAGCAACAATGGCAATTTGTGCCATATCACGAGCAGTTAACTGTTTCATCTATTCTCCTTTAGCGGTTTTCCCGCGTGTAATATGCTTGGCGAAAGGATCTTAAGCACCAAGGGTTGAAGGTTTGATTTCTTCAACCTTTCAAGTATAGCATATTTTGAGGTTTTATGGTAGACTGAATTTATGAAAACACTAATTAAAAAATTTTTTGATAATGAAATTTTATCCTATCTTTTTTTTGGAGTTGCCACAACCCTTGTTTCCGTCGTAACCCGCCTCTTCATCTATCATGTGTCTCGTGATGAACGATTAGCGACAGCGATTGGAAACATTGCTGGGATCCTCTTTGCCTTTGCGACCAACGATACCATTGTTTTTAAACAAGAAAGAAAGGGCTGGTTTCAGCGCTTGATCCGATTTGCAATTGCGCGCTCTGGGACCTTTATTCTAGATATGGCCTTGACCGAGATTTTTGTCAAGCAGTTCCCAGGAATTATCGGTCAATTCGTCCACAATAACAAGAGCCAAATCAATCTGATTGAAACCCTCTTTGCACAAGTGGCCATTGTGGTCCTCAATTATGTCTTTAGTAAACTCTTTGTCTTTAAAAATAAAAACAAGGCTTGAAACGATTGTTTCAGCCTTATTCTTTTAAACTTCTATACTTGCATGCTCTGCACTTAATTGATAGATGGTGCCTTCGACCCCAAAATAATTCTTGGCTAGATCTTTCAATTCCTGCATAGCTGTTTGTGCGCGTTTAGCCTGCTCTTCATTGATAGCTTCAATCACCAAAATTGCGTCCTTGGTATCTTCTGTTAGCATGGTTCTTTGAGCCTCACGCCAATTCAAGCAACGACAAACGGCTCCTTCTTGGTCGTAGTAGATGATCTCCCCTTCCAAAGCTGGCGCATCTTCTTCAGCTCCTAACGGAAAGAAAGGTTCGCCTCCTTTCGCTTGGCCTAGAGAGAGTCCACCCACCAACTTATCCATATCTTCTCCCCCACAAGGAAGGGCATAAGCCATCGACACGCTATTGTAAAGATCCACCAAAGGATTAATCGGATAGAATTCACGTCCCTGGTGAACCCGTTTTAAGAGTGCCTCGATGGAAGATCGGGCTCCTTTTTTTGTTTTAAACTTGCTAAAAGCTTGGCGCCACTCTTGAACGAACTCACTTTGAGTATAGTTTTCTTCATCGATAAATTCCCATGCTCGCTTGGCACCCTTGTCCAATAATTCTTTGAAATAAGGATCCTTGGCTTCATCTACTGTATTATCAATACCATACAAGGACATCACTGTAATGCTAGCTGTTGGAAATAAATCCCAAAATGCTTGATCGACTGTCACTTTCATTGTTTTACCTCACTATAATTTCTTTTTTGACCTTTTTTGACTAGTTCCCAATCCAGGGTAATATTCTCACGAACTCGGATCAGATACTCCTCTAACTGTGCGACTTCTTCTTTGGAAAATCCTTTTAAGGCAGTTGCCTCAGAGTAAAGATGCTCCCCTAAAATGAAGGGATATATCTTCTTGCCTTTTTCAGTTAATTCCCATTCCTTGGTTTTAAGGTTTTGACCCTTGGGGCGCTGTTGAATCAAGCCTCGTTCTTCTAGTTTTTTTACGGATCGGGCAACAGTTGAGCGATCTACTTTTAAGAGCTCAGAGAGTTCTTCCTGAATAATTCCAGGTTGCTCGGCAATTCGCACCAGGTAGAGGTATTGACCACGCGCCAGATCCAAATCTCGAAATTCGATATTTGCTATAGAATCCAGAGCTCGCGCAATGATGCCTATCTCACGCAAAATACTCATCCCACTCCTCCTTTCTTATTAACAATAGCATATCACACTTTTGTTGCAAATGCAACAAAAATAGATGGCAAAAAAGAGACTGGGACAAAAGTCCTAGCCTCTCAATTATTTTTGAATTGTCGAGCAAGACGCAGTGGTTGAGTGGGCTCTACTACGCTGATTTCATCAGCTTTTACAGCCCTACTCAACTGTGCGGAGGTGGGACAACGAAATCGAATTCTAACGAATTACCGATTTCTGTCCCACTCTCCCTTATTCCGTTTTATCTTTTTTTCTCAAGCGTAACCGACGCTTTAATTTTTGTGAAGCTTCTTTATGCCAAAAGGCTACTTCTTCCGTTTTTAATTTGGAGACAATTTCTCCATTGCGCGTTTGGAACTTGGCTTCTCTAGCAAACTGGATACTGGCGTTTAAAATACAACCAATAATCATGATTTTTGCCACCAAGATGAACCAGAACATGATGACCGCTAAGACGACCGAACCGAAGAAACGAGCATCTAAGAAATGACTCACATAACGATCTACATATTTCCAAAAGATATTCAAGATCGCATACAGGACAGCAACAACGAAGGTCGCTCCTGGAAGAACATATCTAAATTTTGGAATTTTGACATTTGGAAGAGTGTAATAGAGCAAGACCAGACTGACAAAAAGCAAGAGGTAGATAGTCGGCTCTGTCAAATTCAGTAAACGCACATAAATCGTCCGATCAAATGAAAAGGTCCGATAGAGATAGCGAACGATCATTTTCCCAAACATGGAAAGAATGAGCGAAAGTCCAAACAAGCCCTGCAAGGCAAAACTGATCAGGAAGCTAAAGAGTCGTCCCCAGATAATGCCACGCTCCTTTTCCACCCCATAACTCTTGTTATAGGCTCTTTGGAGGTAGGCAATGCTCTGAGAGAAGATCCACAAAGCGGAAACAATCGAAAAACTCAGTAATCCTGTCGAGGGTTTGGTCAACACACTCGAAATCATCTGTGCCACTATTCGATATAAGGAAGCTGGCAAGACTTTTTGTAAGCTCAAAAGAATCTGGGTAGGACGAATATGAAAGTAAGGCAAAATATTTGCTGCAATCAGCATCAAAGGGAAAATGGAGATCAACAAATAATAGGCAACCGCAATGCTGGTGATATCAGACTCTGCACTCTGATAAAATCGCACGAAGCCTTTTATAAACGGCTGATCTAGCACTTTTTTTATGACTTTTTTCATCCGTCACCTCCCCGTTTTACTAAAAAAAGAGCAAAGAGCGAAACCAGACACCTGCCTTCAGCTCCATTCTTTCCTCTCTATCCTTTAGTAAGTTCCTTCTTCACCTTGACTGGTTAAGATCACCGGACCATCTTTTGTAATCACAAATTGATGCTCGTATTGACAAGAAAGGCCACCATCAAGGGTCTTATGGGCCCAACCAGTTTCCATATCTGTATCGATCTCCCAAGTACCGGTATTAATCATTGGCTCAATCGTCAAGACCATCCCTTCACGCAGACGAAGACCGCGTCCAGCACGACCGTAATGTGGTACCATTGGTTCTTCATGCATAGTAGGCCCGACACCGTGTCCGACCAAATCACGCACCACGCCATAGCCTTTGCTTTCGGCATACTCTTGAATCGCTGCCCCAATATCTCCCAAGCGATTGCCAACAACCGCTTTTTCAATTCCTTTGTAAAGACATTCTTTGGTCACTTCCATCAAATCTTTGACTTCTTGGGAAACATTTCCAACAGCATAAGCCCAGCATGAATCAGCTAAACCACCGGTATAGGACTCTGTATATTTTTTCACTTGCGCCACATTATCAAAATCCAATTTTGAAACATCTAAAACAGACTTATCTAGAGGTTCAGACAAGACCATATCTACCTTGAGAAGATCACCATCTTTGAGAATGACGTGACGTGGAAAAGCATGGGCTACTTCGTCATTTAAGCCACAGCAAGTCGCATAAGGATAATCCATGAGACTGCCTTCTACACCAATCTGAAGTGGCAAGACATTGGCTTCTTTACAGCGACGACGGACATATTCTTCTACTTCCCAAAGATCAAGCCCTGGCTTGATCAAGTCGCGCAATCCAATATGGATGCTGGCAAGGAAATCTCCCGCACGATCCATGGCTTCAATTTCACGTTGTGATTTTAATGTAATCATTGTCTCCTCATTTCTTTTTGTTTAATTAATCTTAATCGTAATGGTTGCTTTCGCTATCAGTTGCAAGTCCAAATACAAACTAAAATCGACTAGGGCAGAACGTCTTGTTCGGCGGACAAGCTGTGGTTCAATGCGAATCACATCATCTACCTGTACTGCCTGTAAAAAATTGATGATCAGCTGTTCGATGATCAGGTTACGTCCAATATTTTGCATTAGCTTACGAACAATCTTCATCAGAACTTCGATCATGACCCCATTGGCCAAAACACCACTCTTTTCAAGCATACTTGGCTCCACTGTGAATTGGTAATGATTATTCTCCGTTAGAATCTTTTGTCCGATTTGCTCACTAAAGGTTGGTAAGCTTGAAAACTGCACCTTGCTGATCCGATCCATCACATCTCGACGTGTAATAACACCCAGCAAGGTCTGATTATTGCGAATAACAGGAATCATCTCATAATCTTCAGCAATCATCCGTTGGCTAATCGTTGCAATGCTAGTAGACAATTTAGTGGTAAAGATGGTCCGTGACATCACCTTATCAAGGGTCGTCTGAGGCGCCTTATCTCCAGCATCTCTCATGGTTACGACCCCCACTACCATCTGGTGCTGATTGACAACTGGAAAGCGACTAAAGCGATTTTTTCGAACCAAATCCAGATAGTCTCTTACCGTATCAGTTTCTGAAAGATAACCATATTCATGGAAGGGCCGATAGACCTGTTCTACTGTCAAGATATCCGTCTTGATCTGCATGTTAGACAAAGCCTTATTGATCATGGTAGCGACGGTATAGGTATCGTGTGAAGTTCGTATGACTGGGATTTTTACCTGATTAGCCAGATCAATCACATCCTCACTGACCTCAAAGCCACCTGTCACTAAGACCGCATTGTCATGCTTAAGAGCCAATCGTTGGATGCTAGTGCGGTCTCCCACGATCAAAAGGCCTCCTTCAGACACATAGTCTAGGACGTGCTTCTCCGTCATAGCACCGATATAAAATTTATTAAATTCTTTTTCGAGACCTTCCTCACCTGCTAATATTTCAGATCCAGTGATTTCTAAAATTTCCCGATAAGTCAAGTGCTCTAGTACTGCCTTTTGAGATTTGACACGAATGGTCCCGCTTCTAGGACGCGTTTCGACAATTCCTTGATTTTCAGCTTCTTTAATGGCACGATAGGCCGTCCCATCACTAACATTCAGAAAATTGGAGATACTGCGGACACTGACCCGTTTTCCAATTGGTAATTTTTCGAGATAGTCTAAAATCTCTTGGTGTTTACTCATAGAAGTCCCCTCTACCTAGGCGGAAATCATAATAATCGCGCATTTTACGCGTATAGCGGTCACTCCCTTTGAATTGACGAAAGAGACGAAATCCAGCCTTTAAAGCGACCTTTTGACTCCCTATATTTTCAACATGGGTGACAATCTTAAGTTCCTTTAGTTGAAATTTCTCAAACGATAAATTGACCAGTTCTTTGACTGCTTCTGTCATCAGGCCCTTTCCCCAAAAATCTTTACGTAAAAAGTAACCTAATTCAGCCTCACTCTTGATTTCATCCAACTTTTCAAACTTGATGGAGCCGATCATCCGATTGGTTTCCTTATCACAGATCGCCCAAACCCCCAATGGATTTTTTATGAAATAATTGGCTAGTACATATTGAGTTTCAGCAAGATCAGCTTGTGCAGGAAAGATAAATTGTAGGTTATCAGGATTCGAAGCAATCTTATAAAAATCTTCCGCATCCTCAAAGAGAAAAGGTCGTAAGTACAACCTTTGTGTTTCAATCAGTGAATAGGCAGCTAAGTGCGTCCAAATATTCATTTCAAACTCCAATGTTCATGTATCCAGGCACCACTACCAGATCTCAGATTCAATCACTACTCTTCGATCAACTGGATATCTGCTCCAAGTTGGGTCAATTTATGAATAATATCTGAATACCCGCGAAGGATGTATTCCACATTTGTAATTTCTGTTGTTCCAGAAGCCATGAGACCTGCGATCACTAAAGCCGCACCAGCTCGAAGATCTGTCGCTTTCACACTTGATCCCGTCAATTGATTTGGCCCTTCATAGATAATGTGGTCGTTCAAAGTCAAGATAGTAGCCCCCATTTTAGCCAATTCAGGCACATGGTTGACCCGCTTTTCATAAATCGTATCAACGATTCGCCCACGTCCTGCAGCCGTTAAGAGCAAAGGTGTGATCGGTTGTTGTAAATCAGTCGCAAAACCAGGATAAGGAGAAGTTTTAATCTGGATCGCCTTCAAGCCTGTTTGCTTTTCTACAAAGATGCTATCTTCAGAAATGGTCATGCGCACACCCATTTCCTCTAATTTGGCAATATAGCTCTCTAAATGCTCGTACAAGACATTATTGATCTGGATACCTTCCCCAATAGCAGCTGCAAGAGCAATATAGGTTCCTGCCTCGATGCGATCCGGAATTACTTGATGTCTAGTCCCATGCAAATGCGGAACACCATCAATGATAATAATATCTGTCCCTGCTCCACGAATATGAGCTCCCATGTTGTTGAGCAAGGTCACCACATCGATAATTTCAGGTTCCCGCGCAGCATTTTCGATCACTGTCCGACCTTTAGCTTTGACCGCTGCCAAAATCGTATTAATCGTTGCACCGACACTAACAGTATCCATATAGATGTTAGCTCCTTGAAGAGGCTTGCCATCTGTCGCAAGTTTCATACTAGAGCCATCCATAGTCATAGCGGCTCCCATCGCTTCAAAGGCCTTCAAATGCAAATCAATTGGACGTGGGCCGAGATCGCATCCTCCAGGTAGTCCAACAGTTGCTTGACCATAACGCCCTAACAAACTGCCATAGAAATAATAGGAAGCTCGTAAGCTATTGATTTTCCCAAATGGCATGGGCATATCCTTCACCCCACGTGGATCAATGATCAAACTGTCTTCTTTGCGTTCGATCTTAGCGCCCATGATGGTCATGATTTCAATCAGACTTGCAACATCTGAGATATCCGGTACCCCATCGAGGGTCACGATATCGTCCGCCAGAATGGTTGCAGGAATCAGGGCCACTACACTATTTTTTGCACCACTAATGGTCACCTCTCCTTTTAGAGGGCGACCTCCATTTATTACAATTTTTTTCATCTTAATAATTATTAGCTCTTTCAAGTCTTTTTCCTTTTACTATCGTTTTTTCAACGGAAATAAAAGGGACAATGTATTTAAAATACTGCAACTATTATACCACAGATCGACCTATTTTTCCATCTGTAGGAATTTTCAAAACGAAAAAAAGCTAGGATCATCTTAACCCTAACTTTTCCATTTCAACTAATTATTTTACAGCTTCTTTCAAGGCTTCTACCTTATCCAAACGTTCCCATGGAAGGTCGATATCCGTCCGTCCCATATGGCCATAAGCCGCTGTTTGACGGTAGATTGGACGTTTCAAATCCAACATTTGAATAATCCCTGCAGGACGAAGGTCAAAGATTTGACGCGCTGCAGCTTCTAATTTGCTTTCAGCGACTGTTCCAGTACCGAAGGTATCAATACGAACAGAAACAGGTTGAGCTACCCCAATCGCATAAGCCAATTGCACTTCTGCTTTCTTAGCAAGACCTGCCGCTACGATGTTTTTGGCAATGTAACGAGCTGCATAAGAAGCCGAACGGTCTACCTTAGTCGCATCCTTACCAGAGAAGGCACCACCACCATGACGTGAGTAACCACCATAAGTATCCACGATGATCTTACGACCAGTCAAACCTGAGTCCCCTTGAGGTCCACCGATAACAAAGCGTCCTGTTGGGTTGATGAAGAATTTGGTCTCAGCATCTAGATAAGAAGCTGGAATCACTTCTTTGATGACCTTGTTAATCACATCTTCGTGGATTTGTTCATTGCTGACATCTGGATCATGTTGAGTTGAAATAACAACTGTATCCACGCGCACAGGGCGGTCGTTTTCATCGTACTCAACAGTGACTTGTGATTTTGCATCTGGACGAAGATAGCTAATTTCACCAGACTTACGAAGCTCTGCCAAACGACGAACCAACTTGTGACTGAGTGAGATTGGCAATGGCATGAGTTCTTCAGTTTCATCCACTGCGAAACCAAACATAAGACCTTGGTCTCCTGCTCCGATCAAATCGAGTGGGTCTTGATCCGCATTTCCACGAACTTCCAAGGCTTCATTAACCCCTTGGGCAATATCAGGAGATTGTTCCACCAAAGATGGGTGTACTCCTACAGTTTCAGCTGAGAATCCGTATTCCGTATTGGTATAACCAATCTCTGCAATCGTATCACGAACCACACGGTTAATATCCACATAAGCAGTCGTTGAAATCTCACCGAAGACATGCACTGAACCAGTATAAACAGCTGTTTCAGCAGCAACGTGTGCTTCTGGATCTTGCTCTAAAATAGCATCTAAAATAGCATCTGAAATTTGGTCTGCAATCTTATCTGGATGCCCCTCAGATACTGATTCAGACGTGAAAAGTTTACGTTCTGACATAAAAATGTCCCCCCTTAAAATAAATATTCGTTATAGAGTTACAAAGCACTGATAGAAAGACTATCACCTTATCGGGACCATATAACACTTCATTATAACACATTTCAACTATGATAGACTATGTTTTAAAAAAGGAGTTGATATAGTTTCAATCTATATCACTCCCGAGAGTAGCAGACATATTTCTTTACTAGCAATAAAGATATGAATAGGAAAACAGGTTGTAGTACAAATTCCTTCCAATTCGATAACTAAATTCAAGAAGATTGAGGCCGTCATTCTCTTCTACTTATCCAGAAGAATTGAAAATATACCTATCCCCTCATTACAGTATCCATCAGTCTCCACTTCAAAAAAAGTACAAACTAGACCAGTTCTGTCTCTGCAATTGCCTGTTTCACCTCTTCAATCGGTAAATGCATCAGTTCTACTTCTTTTTCACGGTAGAGATACTCGGCATATTCATCAATTCGATACTGATGAATGTATACCACCCGCTTGCAACCAACTTGGAGTAACTGCTTGGTACAATTGAGACAAGGAAAATGCGTCACATAAGCTGTAAACCCTTTTGGAATTCCACGTTCAGCACCTTGCAAAATAGCATTGACTTCTGCATGAATCGTCCGGACACAATGCCCCTCGACCATTAGACAGCCATCCTCTAGACAATGATCTGTCCCAGAAACGGACCCATTATAACCCGTTGCAATGACCTTATTATCCTTAACCAGTACAGCCCCAACCTTAGCGCGATTACAAGTTGCCCGATTTGAAATTAGTAAGGCCTGTGCTGCAAAATACTCATCCCATGCTAGTCGATTATGTGTCACCTTTAGGTCCTCCATCTAATATGATTTCTCCCATAATTGATTTCATTATAGCATGAAATCAGTAAGAAAAAAAGACTGAGAAAATCTTCTCAGCCTTATAAACATTATTTACCAAGTTTTGCTTTAGCTGCATCTGCAAGAGCTGTGAAAGCTGCTGCATCGTTAACAGCCAAGTCAGCAAGCATTTTACGGTTAACTTCGATCTCAGCCAATTTCAAACCATGCATCAATTGTGAGTATGAAAGTCCGTTCAAACGAGCTGCCGCATTGATACGTGTGATCCACAATTTACGGAAGTCACGTTTCTTTTGACGACGGTCACGGTATGCATAGTAGTAAGAGTTCATTACTTGTTCTTTTGCAGTACGGAACAAGATATGTTTAGCTCCATAGTAACCTTTAGCTAATTTAAGAATACGTTTACGACGTTTGCGTGATACAACGCCACCTTTAACACGTGCCATTTATATTTCCTCCAATATTTCCTAGAATTCTTTACTTACGAATACGCGATTATTTCAAGCGAGTAAGCATTGCTTTGATACGTTTGAAATCTCCTGCATGCACCATAGATGCTTTACGAAGATGACGACGTTGTTTCTTAGTTTTTCCGTGGAAACGGTGAGAAGTGTAAGCACGGAAACGTTTAAGTCCACCAGAACCTGTACGTTTGAAACGTTTAGCTGATGCGCGGTGTGTTTTTTGTTTTGGCATGATATTTTCTCCTTTTTTTAACTTTCTGACAGATTATTTCTTGTCAGTTGCTGGCGCCAATTGCATGAACATTTGACGTCCATCCATCTTAGCACGTTGTTCGATGATCGCCACATCTTGTGTCGCTTCAGCGAAGTCGGCTAAAACTTTAGCACCAATCTCTTTGTGGGTAATCATCCGACCCTTAAAGCGAATGGATACCTTCACTTTATTTCCTTTTTCAAGGAATTTGCGAGCATTGCGAAGTTTCGTATCGAAATCACCCTTGTCAATTACTGGGCTCAAACGAACTTCTTTCACGGTCACAACGCTTTGTTTTTTGCGTTGTTCTTTTTGCTTCTTCTGGTACTCAAATTTGAACTTACCGTAGTCCATAATTTTTGCAACAGGAGGTTTAGCTTGAGGTTGAATGAGAACCAAGTCAACATTAGCGTCGTCCGCAAGTGCTTGCGCTTCGCTAAGTGGTTTGATACCCAATTGCTCACCTTCAAGACCGATTAAGCGAACTTCACGTACACGAATTTCATCATTGATGAATAAGTCTTGCTTTGCTATGGTTTTCACCTCTTTTTTATTATTCGAGAAAAACAAAGAACGGACCTGCAAAACAGGCCCGAACTACATGATGTATTTCATTACTGAAACTTGATCCGTAGGGGCCAGGCAACTTGCGTCACAAGGCGAGAAGTTCTCACTTCTGCTTTTCTCAACTTTTATATGATATCAAGTTTTTTATTCTTTGTCAAGAAGTTTTTTTGCTTTTTCTTCAATAAAGGCAACAACGTCTGCAATTCCAACACCCGTCGTATCAAAATGAATGGCATCAGCTGCAGGTTTCAAAGGAGAAACGGCACGGTGGCTGTCCTTATAGTCCCGCTCAGCGATTTCTTTTTTCAACAATTCAAGATCCGCTGTGATGCCCTTCTCAACATTTTCCTTATAACGACGTTCCGCCCGCTCCTCAACAGAAGCGACCAAGAAGATCTTCAACTCTGCATGTGGAAGAACGACAGTCCCAATATCACGACCATCCATGACGATGCCCCCCTCTGCTGCAATTGCTTGCTGTAGAGTGACAAGTTTTTCACGGACTGGCGCAAGTGCTGCAACCCATGAAACATTGTTGGTCACTTGGTTATCGCGAATCGGGTGAGTAATATCTACGTCTGCTACAAAGACAAGCTGCTCTCCTTCTTCCGAACGACCGAAGCTAATTGGATACTGATCTAAAAGATCTAAGAGGTCATCAACCTGTTCAGCTGTTAAATTATTTTGCAAAGCTAGGTAAGTCGCCGCACGGTACATAGCTCCTGTATCCAAATAGGTATAACCCAGATCCTTAGCAATAATTTTTGCAACCGTAGACTTTCCACTAGAAGCGGGGCCATCAATAGCAATTTGAATTTGTTTCATTCTCTACTCCTACTGAATCTTAACGACATCACCAGGATTGGCGTACCAAGATCCTGTAGACATGTGGGATGGATTTAACTGTTCCAATTGGGCAATGGAAATACCAGCACGCGCAGCGATCGCTGCTTCCCCTTCACCTGCTTGAACAGTGATCGTACCTTCTTCAGAGTTCTCATCTTTTGAACTATCTTTAGTAGCTGCTTGGTCCGTCTGTGCTACAGGAGCTGATGATGTCTGTTCAACCTTAGTCTCTCCATTGTAGAAACCAGCCATTTGTTTTGATTTGTCGCTTCCTCCGGTAGAAAGGAAAATCAACAAACACACCATGGCCACAACCACCACAAAGAAAATAATCGCCAAAATTGTTAAGAGACGATCAGCCTTCACTCCATTTAATTTACTCGTTCTTTTCAATGTTTCTTCTCCATCATCGTAAATGTCTTCTTCCCATGGTTCTTTTGCCATGACTTCCTCCTTGTTTTTTCTCGTAAAAATCATTACAATAGAAGTATGAAAGTTACGTTAATTCCAGATCGTTGCATCGCTTGCGGTCTCTGTCAAACCTACTCTGAGTTGTTCGATTACCATGATAATGGTATCGTCAAATTTACCGAAGAGGACGACCTCCTCGAAAAAGAAGTCCCTGTCACAAACGATGTTCTCGAGGCTATCAGAGAATGCCCCACTCATGCTCTCTTAAAAGATTAAGAGGGCTTTTTATTTGTCTGCATAATACATCTCATAGTAGTCCACATGAATAAAGTTATCCGTCAAAACTACTTCACCCTTAAAATAGGGATTTAAGGCAAGTGCATTGATAAAGTATTTTTTCGGCCATTTGCGCATACAGAATGTCCGACTACGCGAACCATTATTAAAGACGAGTTTGATAGACTTCTTATTCACTTCTACTTTCTCAATGGAAGTGATCTTCACTTTAATTGGGGTAAAAGGATTGGCTGTAATAATCCGTAAAATCCCATCATCATAAATAGTAAAGTAACGATGAACTCCAATCGCGAGCAAGACCATAAATAAAAAGAACGAAAACAAAACTAGCGTTGGCACACTAGAGCTCTCATACATCAAGGCCAGTCCAATAAAGACCGGAATCACTGCAATGGACCAATAAGTCACAAGAATAGATAAGTCCGGTTGCCAATGATAATGGACCTTTCCAAATATCTTAATCATGAGCATACCCCCATCTAATAGTTTAGCATAAAAAACAAAAAAAAGGGAGCCAGACAGCCAAAATCACAAAGATTTTTAACTGCTTGTGCTCCTTTTAATTGGATTTATCAGTTGGAACTTTAAAGAAGTCTTTAGATAGGTATCCTTTCCCACTAATCAAGTCATATTCAACCATTTTTAAATCGTCCGCAATCTCTTGTGCTTCACCTTCTAAGGCCTTTTTATCGACACTTGCTTTTTTTAATACTTCTGTCAACAAAGCATAGTAAGGTGAAACTTTTGAATTGGTCTGTTCAAAGACCATAGCAGAGAAATCACTTGAATTGACCAAAGGATAATTCAATTTTGGAGCATCAAAATTACTCCAAATGAAGTAGTCTGTCTGATACTGGCTCTCAGGATTATTCTTAAAAGCAGACTCAGGATAGAGACCTGGCAAGTGATCCCCATAGAACACCACTGTAATCTTCTTATCTATTTTAGAAAGACTTTCAAGGAAGGATTGGGTAGCAGTGTCGGTGAAGGTTAAAAGACGTGAATAATTTGTTAACTTTGTATTTTCATCATCCGAAAATCCTTTGGCTGTTGCTGTTAAGTCTGAAGGTTCTCCTGCTATAAATGGGGAGTGATTTTGAATTGTAATGACAGAAAAGAACTGATTCTTTTTAGCATCCATCTCTTTCAACACTACCTTATACGTAGATTCATCACTTATATGCACTTCTTGATAACCTAAATCATAATTCTTTTTATCATCAATACTTATAAATTTATTGAATTTCAATCTATTGTAAATTACATTTCTAGAATAATTAATTGGAGATTCGAAATGAATAACTTCTTTATTATTAAATGAATCACTGACTGATATTAGTCTTCTCATTTTAGGAGCAACCTCTGAGTATAATACAGAAACTGTAGGATTGATATTATAAAAAGGTAACCCCGTCAATGTTTGAAACTCCATATTTGCAGTTCCACCACCATAACCATCCGATTGCATTAATCCACTTGTAACTTTGGTCTTAATTTCTTGAATTTTTGGTATAGGGTTTCTAGATAAATTTACTCCCTCTATTCTTGCTGGGTCAGCAAAACTCTCACTTAAAACATAAACAATCGTTTGATTCTCAATTAACTCATTTCTATTTTTATTTATTGTTAAAGCTATTTGATTGTATTTCTTCTCGATTTCCTTAATTTTTTCTTCACTATATCCTTTAGGTTCTATTATTGGTTCACTAGTTATCTGATTCAACCATACATATGACAACGATCGATATCTAGCATTTATAGAATTCCCTAACCACTTTGTATCTTGGAAATTATTTAGCAAGGTAATAATCGGAACATCATCTATAATTTTACCGTTATCTTTTCTTTTAAAAATAGAATAAACATTAATGGACAATAAGAGCATAAGTCCTAATAAAACAAATCTTAAGATTGTTGCGCGAATAATTCTACCTGGATAAATATATCTCCTTCCAATTATATAAATAAACGTAAAAATCACTAAGGAAATACTCACAGTCATTAAAACTGAGACATCTACAAAACTAAATAAAACAGAAGGTTGAAATACCCAAACCAAATCACTTGGCAAAATTGGTTCCGCACGCATACTAAATTTTATAGCATTAGCAACAATAAACAGAACCCCACCAAATAAAATCAATATTGTCGTAAATAAATATCTATTAAAGATTATATATAGAAAAATAAACAGATAAGATAAACATAATATCTGAAATATTACACCTCCAGGAAATATTGAGTATCCAACCAAAGGTTCCCCATGACCTAGACCCAATTGTATTCCTGCATTAAATAATATTGCAAGACTAATACTTGTAAATATAGCTAGCGAAAAACTAGACCTATTTTTTACTACATCAACTTGTCCCTTAACAAAAAGCAGGCCAACTAAAGTCAGGAAAATACTTAAGAATAGCAAATAAAATTCTAAAATCCAAAATTGGCTCAAGGAATACTTTCCCGCTCCTAATTTCTCAAAATTTCCAGATACATACCATGATGTACGATACAATAGAGAAGGAATTTTAGAATCAGTAAAAATGAATGAACAAACTACGCTAGAATGCAAGACATATTCGAACCATTTCCCAATAGGTTCTAATTTTTTTCTGTTTGCTTTATTATCATATGATTTTCTAATCTGTCCCAAAACATAAGAAATCACTAACAATGTTAAAACAAAGGTTAGAGAATTAAATTGCCAAAAATTATTTTTTTCAAAATCATTAATCTTATAACTAGGATTATTGATATTAAGCGAAACATCAATCGAGTAAGATAGTATTAAATAGATTACATATGAAACTAAAATCTTAAGGAAAAAAAACCATTTTAAAGTGTATTGTGAAATTAGTAAAACTAAAATTAAAAATGAAATTCCAAACCAAATACCACACTGATTAACCAGAAATAATACAGATCCTGTCGATTTAATTTCTTTAGAAATCAAATTTTGTGTTAAGAAAGTGTTGCTTATAAAAAATAAAAGAAAGAGAGCAATACAATACTTTTGTGTTCTTGTTATTTTATTAAAAATTTTAAAAAGAAAATCTCTAAAGTCTAATTTCCTCTTTCTTTTCATTTTTTATCCTTCCTAAAAGTTTTTTTATCCCTGTAATTGAGTGTATACACCAATACTTATTGTTAAAATGTTTAAATACACTAACATATACTGCAAGCTGCATTCAAAGTTCGAATCTTCATTCTGAATTGTTGTTTCCATAAAACCAAATAGTTTTCTAAACCATGATCCACAAAAGAGTGGCAAGAACATCAGAATATAATAATAATATCGACCTTGAACACCACCTACAGTAATATCACCTTTGTGATATACCCTCGGATCTCCTGAAATAGCAATTACTATTAATGAGGCAATACCTGCAAGTAAAAGAAGACAGTAATATTTAAAAAATGTTGGCATTTCAATTTTATTTTTTAATGCAATTACAAACATAGCGAAAAAGAAAATAACTATCGAAATTGCAATTAAAAACGGAGACGATTCTGAAACATATTTCAATGGTTCAGAAACAAAGTCATGAATAATACCGTATGGTGCTAAAAGTAAAGTTCTAATTAATGGTAATGGATGTGTTACAAAATATAATAGTCCTGGGCCTTTGCCTGACAAAGCGTTGTCTGAAGCAAACAATTTAATGATTCCAACGTATGTAAAGGAAATTAATAAATTTAAACCAAACAAGATTGAACTGAATTTTCTTACTGATTTATCCTGATAATACTTATTTGGCAATATTGAAAATAGACTTCCAATTAATACAAACGGAAATTTTGCAAATGAAAATAGAAATGTGGAAAATTGAAATGCAATAGTATATTTTTTATCAACTTTATTTTCACCAGATAGTATATTTGTCAATAAAGCAAGACTAATTAAAGTTGCTCCAAAATATAAATAATCATAATGATAACCTGCTATGATGTACAATACTGCAGGGAATGTAGAAAATAAATATATCGCTTCTCTATAAACTTTGCTGATTTTTAATGCAATAAATACTAGAATGGCATATGCTATTACTTCGAAGATTCTTCCCAAATAATAGGAAACAAACACTTTTTTAGATATTAATCTACCTATATTCCATCCAATTGCACTAGGAATGAAGGCTGGATTATCAAATCCAACTCTTACTCCTTTAATTTTACTTTCCTTATGCTCAACATTAAACCAATAATTTTTATCTTTTTTACTAGGATTTCTTAGTGCATCATATTTAAAAACTGAATTATAATCTTCCAATTTCTCATTGGAATATTTAAAAATAGGACTATCAGAAATACTAATTACGTTTGGTAAATGAGACTCTTCATCTAATCCATATTGGACTGGTTTCACTACTGAAATTACACTACCGAAAATAATTATCAGAAAAAAAGCATTAATTGGCAATTTCTTTTTGTCTTTTGGATCAAAAAGAATAAAATACATCACGATACTAATAATTAATAGTATAATTTTAAGATTGATAGTAAATTGAAATAAACTAGCCAAAAACACCCTTGAAAATAATACTAAAAATATAGCGATTAAAATATTTCTAATTTTAGTCTTATCAATAACTCCCATATAATTTACTCTACTTTCTTTTTATCATTCTTTTTAGTATATATTTCACAGCTCTTGCAGGACCGATTACGATATACTTCAAGGCTCCTTTGATCCCCCCAATTTGATTAAAGTCTACAAAGGTATGGGGTTGAAGATCTTCGCGATTGTTCAACTGCTTATTATCGATAAATGGTGTCAGAACATGTGGGTTTTGAGAGATCCTAAAGTCATATTTTTGATCCCAGGCAATATAGATCAACAAACGTTCGATCGCATGCAATATCGAATTTTGAGGAAGAGGTTCTGCTGGAACATCCGCTGCTGTCAAATTCAAATCAAAGAGTGGTTTCAAAGCATCGTATTTAAACCAAATAAAGGTCCCATAACTCATGACAAAGGTATTGAGATTTTTGAAATCAATTGTCTTGGTCGCTCCCATCCGTTGCCAGAGCTTGTTCATCTCTGGAGAAATAAGAGCTTCATTCCAGGCAACCACTATTCGATTGTAACGGAAGAAGGTTGGAATATCTGCGATAGTGATTCCGACTTTTGGATTGGCTTCCATATTGGCTAGGATTTGATCAGCCGGTTTGACCAACATCTCGATCAATTCTTTGCGCCAAGATTCACCCGCCCAGAAATCTGCTTCTTTGGATTTCTTGGTATGGAAATGGCCAACATAATCGTATTTTGAGAGTTGATCTTTTAAGAGCAGCATTGGTAACACATCTCGTCCAATATTTCCAGTCACCACAACCGTGGCATCTTGTGCCCGATTAGAAAGGATTTGTTCAATAGCCTGCTTCTTCTCTTCTGCATCTGTCGTGATCCATAAGTCATAAGCAAAATGAAAGTCTTGAAATGCATCTAGAAATTCTTCCAAGAGGTCCACATAAAAGACATGAAGATGAACCGCAACTTTTTTATCAAAATCTCCTGCCAATTCCTTTTTTTTCAAGTACTTACGAGACAAGAGATAAGGATAGTCCGGACGATCAATCATAGACATGTGGTTGAGAATCAAGTCTAATGGATAGTCCGTTACACGCTCCAACTCATCAAAAATATAAGGCATAATCCCTTCATTATTAGCAATGGTTTTGACTTTGATGAAAGGAACCTTATGATTGAGAATCGCTGTAGGATTGTAGTAAGAAAAGTCTGGATAGAGCATCCCTGTGGTGTCTTCATGAATGGTATCAAAGACCGTCTTATAGTGAAAACCTGCATCCAAGAAGTTCGTTGTGACCTTGGTTTCGTAGTTATCAATCACATCTTGAACATTGGTAAAGTCTTGAACTCCCTGCCAAAATTCATGGAAAGTACTTGATTCAATAACCTGTTTTTTAAAGCTAAGATAATAACTCTGAATATGCTCGTTAAAATCCTTGTCTTTCCGGTAATTGGTCATTCCCCAGAAATCAACCTCATCATCATTCTCAAATTTTTGGTAGATTGGTTCTAGATCCCAAAGCGGTCCAAAGCAGGTATCATTCATGAGGGTGACCGAATCAAAGTGGGCTAGTTGATCAAAACCGACTGTCTTCATTCCATCGCGCCAAGCAGCGAAATCAAAGCCACTATTTTGGCGCTCTAGAATATCGTCTACCAGATGCTGTGCTACTAAATTAGACTTCACATCTTCTGGTAGCTGACTATTGGAGATAAAGACCACCCGTGAGTACAGGGGACGAATGTTTTCTAATTGGTAGAGTACATGTCCACTGATAAAGTTAAATTTATTGAAGTGAACATATAAAAGTAAACGTTGCATGTTATTTCCTTATTCTTAAGAATTTCAAGATCTTTGTTGGAATCGTCCAACGGCGAGAATGGATGACTGTATTATATGCTTCTTTCGTAGCTTGTAACTCTGCCTCAAGATTTTTCAAACTATTTTGACAATCTAACATTTCGGCAGCAAAAACTTTTCCAATATAATCCGGTGCAGAGGGATTATCTATAGAAATCATTTTATAGCTCAGTTGATACACACCTTCTTCTTCAACTTCATAAATCAATTGAGGATCCGGTTCGCTAAACAAATACAAATTATCAACAACAACGCCATTACAATAAACAGCTGAACATGCCTTGCCTGACGAATCTTTCAATTCAACATCAGAGTAATAACTAGGATTTTCCGAAAGATCGACTCGGATAACAGAAGTTCCCTTCGGAATTTCGATTGCCAGACTATCTTCTTTTTGAAGAAGTTTGGTCATGGTACGATCTTCCGAATAAGTATTTTCTTCGTCACCAAAATAAATTGTAACAGACTCCATTCCAATGTGTGAAAGAGAATCCATCGGTTTAGAAAGACGAATTTCATACGTATTATTACGATCTAAAAGGATCTTCGTCATCTCTTTAAAATCGGCATTTGGATATTTATCAAGATACTCAAGTTGCGTTTGCAATAACTTATGAAATCGGCGTTCTAGTTTTCTGAAATCAGTAGGACGAGAATCCGATCCTTGGTTAATAGTATAAGCTACCGTCGCTTCATCCAGATAGGCTAAAGAAGTCCGTTGAAAAAGCTCCAATTGGAGGTTAAAAGTATCATCTGATGTCGTTAGGTCTAACTCTTGATTGACTTCTAACATCAGATCTCTATCAACTAGCCATGTAGAGGCCATGGTAAAACCTCTTGTTGCAAGCATCTTTTCATAGGTATCTGCTAATGGAATCGTATGATTAGCAAAGCCAGCCTTAGAAACGAGAGTTCCTTTTTCGTCATAAATATCGAAATCTGTATTGGACCATTTGCAATCAGGTTTACTTTTTAATAAGTCAACCTGTTTCTGAAGTTTTAAAGGATCCAACCAAAAATCATCTCCGTCACAGCGAGCAATATACTGTCCACGCGCTTCTCTACAGATAGAAACCCAAGTTTTAGAAATCCCCTGATTCTCATCCTGATAAAACGCGCGAATCAGATCAGGGTAGTTGGCTTGATAATCCTGAATGATAGAACGAGATCCATCGCTTGAAGCATCATCCACCAAGATAATCTCATAAGAAAACTCTGTTTGTTGGGCTAAGAAGCTATCAATCGTCTTCTTTAACCAGGGCTCTTTATTAAAAACCGTACAAATAATCGAAACAAAAGGCGTCGTTTCCATATTTCCCTCAGTCTAGTCAGTCATTGACCATGTTCCATTGCGTTGGATTAAGCCACTTGCCGAATCCATTGCTGATTTATCATCCAAAGCGATATCATCTCGATTGATAAAGATCAGTGGGGTCTGAGTGGCATCTGAAAAGGCCAACATCTGCCCTTCCTCATCCCTTACTGTCACTTCCAATTTCATTTTTAAGTCATTTACAGTTGGCAGTGAACAAGTATAATGAACCGTTTTATGTCCAGCTCCACTCATCAGTTGATTCATAGAATTATCATTGTATATCCAAATGTTCCGATCAATATCCGTTAAAGACAGAGCGATATAGGTCCTGATATCTTCACGAACATCAAAATCAATCTGGAACTGAATAGGATCTTGAGGACGTAATTTGTTTGAGCTTAACAACTGAAGCTGAAAATTTTCAACCAAGACTTTTTCTTCCTGGTTGGAATTGCCTGCTCCATTAGCTTCTCCTCCCTGTTGCAAAGGAGCTGTATTATCAAAACTGTACTGATTGGCAACATTTTCTGGACTCCCTAAAGCCTTCACCAAACCATTTTCAATCAAAACAGCCTTGTTACAATATTTCTTAACGGCTCCCATATCATGGGTAACCAGAATCGTGGTTTTCCCTGATTTCTTGCGCTCTTGGAAGTAATCGTTACACTTGCGCTGGAAGGCCTCATCTCCTACTGCTAAGACCTCGTCCAAAATCAAGATATCACCTTGGGCCTTAATCGCAACCGAAAAGGCTAGACGAACCTGCATGCCTGATGAGTAGTTCTTAAGCTTCTGGTTCATGAATTCATGCAACTCAGCAAAGTCTACGATGTCATCATACATGGCATCAATTTCAGCTGTTGAAAAGCCAAGCATGGCCCCGTTCATATAGACATTTTCTCGACCTGTCAGTTCTGGGTTAAAGCCTACTCCAAGCTCGATAAAGGACACCAGTTTCCCATCAATAGTGACGGTACCTTTTTCTGGCACATAGATTTCAGAAATAATTTTCAAGAGAGTCGATTTTCCAGAACCATTTCGACCGAGGATCCCGAAAAAATCACCTTTTTCTACTTCAAAAGAAATATCCTTAAGAACATGTTGTTCTTTGTATCCTTTGATTCCTTTGAAGCGATTGACCAGGGCAGTTCGAAGACTATTAGTTGCCTCTGTTGGCAACTTAAAGTACTTGCTGACATGGTCTACTTTTACTGCAATTTGTTTATCTGTCATTAGAGAATCTCCGCAAATTTCTTAGCATGTTTGTTAAAGTAAGCAAAGCCAGCGACAAAAATAAGAATTGGTAAAACATAAGGAATCAAAACCAAGAACTTATTCTCTACCAAAAGCCAGACAGGAGTGTTGGCCTTATCAATCAAGAAGTATCGCATGTCTTGAATAATTTGGGCCAAAGGATTCATCATGACCAACTTAGCCGCCCATGGATTGCGGTCTGCAATAAAGGTAATCGGGTAGATAATTGGCGTCGCATACAAGCCGGCTTGCAGGAGTACTTCCCATACTTGACCTAAGTCACGGAAACGAACAAAAAATGTCGCTAAGATCAGTGCGCATCCTGTCGCCATCAAGAATAACTCAAAGAATAACGGAATGACCATCAAAGCTGTCCAAGAGAATGTCACCCCATTGAAGAATGAAAAAATCAAGACCACTACAAGGTTAATGACAAAGTTAATGGCTGCTCCTGAAATCGCAGACAAGACAATGATATGTTTGGAGAAGTTCAACTTCCGCAATAGGTCGCCTCGACTAACAATCGACACCATCCCCATGGATGTTGCTTCTGAGAAGAAGCCCCAAATTACATTGGCCAACAAGAGGGCAACTGGGAAATGGGGCACATCTCCACCCAAGCGTAAGAATCGGATGAAGACAATATACATGATCGTAAAAGTCATCAGGGGCTTTAAAATGGACCAAAGATAACCGATTGCTGATCCTTGGTAACGTAATTTAAAGTCTGTTTTGATTAATTCTCTTAATAAAATTCGATTTTTCTGACTAAAAACGTCAAACATTATTTTTTACCTCGATATGCAAACTTTGTCAGAATCAAGCTGGTAAACACAAAGGTGTGAAAAGCCCGGTTCTTCCGGTAACCGTACTGACGAATCCGTCTCAAACGTTCTTTTAGTGGAACATCCATAATGGTGACAAAGTTTTCAATGATTTCTTTAGTTTGGGAACTGACAGGCAGATCCAATAGATTTTTTGCTTGTTCTTGACTGGACTCGATGAGATTCCAATACTTGGCAAACAGCACATGGGGTCGGATCCAATTTTTAACCCGTTTTCTAAGGGTACGAGCCCCCAGAACATTGCTACTGTGCTGACGGTACAATTCTGTTGGCTGATCAATATAGATGAGCTTCCCAAAGGCAGTTGCCAACAAGGCCAAGTACCAATCATGCATAAGGAGCGCATGTTTTTCTTGACCTGTCCATAACTCCGCCAGAGCGTGGTTAATCATGGCTACCCCACCAGTTACCGTATTTTCCGTCAACTCTTGAATCAGTTCGGTATTGGCATGATCAGACTGGGTACGAATCATGCTTTCATGCTGAACATTTAAGTTTTCATCGACCACTTTTAAATCTGTGTAGACCAGCAAAGGCTCTTCTTGAGGATGCTTCTCTGCTTCTGCTACCTGAAGAGCAATCTTGTCTGGTAACCAGACATCATCTTGGTCACTAAAACAATAAAAATCTGCTTCTTCATATTTCAAGAGGGCATGGAAGCTCTTGATGACACCGAGATTTTCGATAGCTCCCTGGTTGATAAAGCGAATGCGCTCATCCTGGGCAACCAACTCTTGAATGATCTCCACCGTACCATCTCTTGACCCATCATCTCGGATCAAGAGTTGCCAGTCTTGATAAGTCTGGTCTTGGATACTTTTAACCTGCTCTTTTAGATACTGTTCACCATTATAGGTGGACAACAAGATATTTACTTTCATGATAAGAATAATTCCTCGTACTCACCTACAATTTTTTCCCAGGTAAAGTTTTGTTTCATATTGGCCTTGGCTCGTTGACCCCATTCAGATACATCTTCTAAAGAATCAACCTGATCAATCAAATGTGCCAAATTCCCAGTTTCTTTAGTCCAATATTGAGCCGTGTCCTTAGCGACCGTTTGGTTAAAAGAGACCCCTAAAACTAAATTCAGATCCGTCTGGGCAAGAGCCTCTAGGAGACCAGGATTGGTCCCGCCCACTTCATGACCATGGATATAGGCAAAGGCTTCTTTACGGATATACTTCAAAAGGTCTTGATCATAAACCGTTCCTACAAACTTAACACGAGGATCCTGATCAAATCCAGTTCGAGCTCGGAGCTCCTCAAAATAAGGATTGCCTTCCTGGTTACAAATGATCACCAAATCCCGCTTGGTTGAAGAGGTCATAAATTCACGAATGGCGGTCTCATAATTATTTTCTGGGACAAAGCGACCCAAAATTAGGTAATAGTTTTTCTCTTGTGTCTGCCACTTGTGATAGAATTCTCGGACCTTCCTATCCTGACTGTTTAGGCTGGTCGGAGATAAGTCCGTTCCATAGGCAATATAGGTCGTCTTAGACCAAGAGTAGGCTTCCTTGATATAGGATTCAATACCAGGGTTGTCTGAAATTACCAGGTCAGCATGGCGCGTCATGATCTTTTCAGAATACTTGAGATAGGCTTGGATCGGTTTAGCCCACTTGGCCCGCTTCCACTCCAGTCCATCTGGATTTATATAGAATCGACCACCCATCTTATGGATCTTACGCGCAAAAGGCGCCACAAAGGCTCCGATTGTATTTCCTAAGACATAAAAAATTGGCTGTTCAATTCTTTGTTTCTTAATGAACTTCAAGGCATAGTTGATAGCCATCATATCATAGGCGATGACACGCGCAGGCCCAAGCTTAGGTGCTTTAATCGTATAACAATCGACACCCTTGTAGTCAAAATGATAATAGGCTTGATCATTAGAAAGGCAGGCAACATGGTACTGGATATCTGGAGACACTTGATGCGAGACCAATTGGTCCACAAAAGTTTCAAAACCGCCATATTGAGCCGGAAGTCCACGACTTCCGATAATAAAAACATGTTGCATAGAGTTCCCTTTCAAATCATTCACAGTCTATCCAATTATACCATTTTCTAGGCTTTTTGCCTAATACAAACAGAAAAGCGACCCTTTAGAGCCGCTTATTATAAAAACTTCTAATTATTCGAATTTTGACTCTTCACATATTGTCTCATCAACAACTTGGCCATCCATTTAGGCCAGAAGAGTTCATACATGTATAGATCTTCTTTACTACGCGTATTGTCTGCAATGGTTTTTGATGTTTCAGACTCTCCATGGATACGGTGGCACATGAGCTTGTCAGATACATAAGCAAAACGACCTTTATACTCGCTGATCTTATACCATGCGTACCAATCCAAACTCACTCTCATTCCTTCATCAAAATAGAAATTCTTCAAATTTTCACGATTATAGGTAACAGCTGGACAACAAATCGGATTCCCAAAAGCCATCACACGGTTTCGCCAAAAGTGACTAGCAGGAAAAAGATTCATGGTTTTTAACATCAAGGTTTTGATCTTCAGATTTGTATTCGCAGGAATTTTATGGCCGTCTTTTTCTTCAAAATAATCAGAATACCCAATCAACACATCTTGATTTTTTTCCATCTTAGCCAAAACTTTCTGAGCATAGTCCGGTTCATAATAATCATCCTGATGGGCAATGGTAGCATATTTCGTCTCTACAAAAGACATGGCATTGTTCCAATCCTTACCAATCCCACCACCTTGCTTGGTGTAAAATGGAATAGCATAACGCTGACAAAGTTCCTTAATCGAATCCAGTGGTGTTGAACTGTAACAGATAATCTGTGATTGGAGAGTTTGATTCTTCAAAGATTGAATACAAGCTTCTAAGTATTCGCTTTCTCCATAAGCACAAATCACCCAAGTGTGATTATTGTTCATCATTTCCCTCTTTCGTTTCTATATGACTTTTTAGAATAGACAACTCTTGAACTAAATGCTTCATCTGCTCTTTTTGTTTTGACAAAGTCATAGTTTGTAAAAAAGCAATAACCAACAAGAAAAATATAGCAAGCGACAATAAAAAATTCGAAGTCAATTCAAATCCAAGTAAACCAGCAAAATAACCAGGAATAACATCGAAAATGGAAATAATAATCATGACAAAACTGATTACAATCCACATGAATGCTTGTTCAAATAAGATATTATTTTTGTTGATATTTCTAATGACTAGATAAAGGAAAAAGATTGAAGCTACCAACATAACTATAGATAATACTGACATTATTCACTCTCCCTCATAAAGGCTGCGATTAAAATGGATGAACATACTTCAATCATATAACGAATAGACTTGATGGGGGTGATGGAGGACACTCCGCCAGTACGTTCAAACATATTAGCAGGTTTTTCCACAACATTATATTTACGTTTCAAAATGTGAACAATTGTTTCAGGCTCTGGATACTTGATTGGGTAACGTCTAGCAAATTGTTTGATAACAGCTTTATCAGCTAAACGATAGCCTGATGTCGTATCTAAAACTCTTTGTCCTGTTGTCCATTTAATCAGATTGGAAATAACGCCAATACCAAAACGTCTCATAAAAGTCGTTTGAAATTCCGACTTAACATCACCAACAAAACGAGAACCAATTACTAAGTCTGCTTCATTTTTTCGAATTGGTTCTAGCAAATCTGACAATGATTCAATATCATGCTGGCCATCTCCATCAAATTGAACTGCTACATCATAGTCATGCTCTAGTGCATATTTGTATCCTGTTTGAACCGCACCGCCGATTCCAAGATTCATCACAAGATGAACAGCATTAAAATGATTCTCTTCCAAAATTTGTTTTGTTTTATCTGTTGATCCATCATTGATAACAACATAGTCCAAATCAAAATCAACTTTCTTGCGGTAATTCAAGATACTTGTTACCGTATCGAAAATGCTTTCCTCTTCATTATAGGCAGGAATTATCATTAAAACTCTCATGTATTCTTTTTCTTTCTATGTCTAATACGTCTATCTATTATTTTTTTGGAGCTGTTTTTTTCGGTATTTCATAAATGCTGGTATCAGCGAGTTAATAATCTTATATCTCAACATTGGAAAAGGTTTCATAATTATATTAAATATCCTAAAACAAATAAAGTATAATTCCCAACCTGTTTCCATAGGAGTATCTGACCAAGGTGTACAATTTTGGTATTCAAGGTATTGCTTTGCAAATCTATGTGTGTTTCCCTTTCGCCAAGGACGTTCTTCTCCTAAATAGTGGATAATTGAAGGTGATTTTTTAATTTCTAAAAACTCATTTTTGGAGATGAAATCTGCAGGTAAACTTAATCGTTTTAATATTCTGTATGGATATGTATCATATATATTGAAATAATTATACGAAATTGGTAATGTCACTATATCATCTTTAAGAGCACCATTTAATGCATCTTGATCCGGTGCAAAAAGTTTCCCATCGTGCTGCTTATAAAAATCAATAACTTTTTTCCCTATTTCGCGATTTCTCCATTGCTTTAAGTCAATTAATAGTACTCCTGAATTATGATATGGAGCTTCCATTAAAGATAGAAATTCCCTTCTTCTTTTGTCTACAGTAGGTTCGGGACACATGCCTAAAACGTTGTCACCAAGATCAATATTATAAAATTTAGAAAGATCTTTTAATACAAGAGTATCACCATCCAAATATAAAATTCGATTAATATTATCAGGTAGTAACTTATCAAGGAATAGCCTAGCTAGTACAATAGAAGACCAACCATTGGTATCAAAGTCAAAATCTATAAATTCTGAGACATCATCTAAATGAATTATATGTACACCACGCCCATACTTTTTGGCGAAATCAATTAATTTCTGTTTATTTTCATCAGAAATATTCGAAGCAATCAAATAGATATTAATTTCATCAATTGATTTATTATTCTCAAAAATTGAACACATACAAGTTGCTACCTGAGGAACAAAAGCATTATTTAATGTAAATAAAATATTCATTAACTTCTCTTTCTTTTATCATTATTATTTACCAAAATATAGATCAACATGCTTGTAATAAAAAAGATAGTCATCGAAATTAAAAATGACAATGATGCACCTAGAATTCCATCTTTTTTCACAAATATCATAGTAATCAATTTAGCCACAATAAAGGTAGTAATATATGCAATCACTAGATATGATTGCTTTCTAAAAATTGTCATAACTATATCAATAACAAGCGCCAACACATTAAGAATACCTCCAGTTAAAAGTATTACAAAAGGTATTTTATATTCTATTAAAGATATACCATAGACAAGACCTAGAATCTCTGTACCTATTAAATAACCCAGACCTATAATAATTACACCTAAGATAGTCATAGTTGTAAATAAAATATAAATTTGCTTATAAAATAACTCATATTTCCGTTCGTACCAATAAATCGATAATTGAGTCGTCAATGGTCTCAAAACAAAAAATAAGAGAGATAAAACAAAAACTGGCATAAACAGTACATTAAAGTCCCGCTGAATACCATTAGAAAATAATCCCTTAGACAGTAGCAAATCAATATCAATTTTAGCTTCATTATAGACATAGGTTATTACAAATCCATTTATAAATAAAGGAAAAGCTTCTCTCAAAATAGAAAATATACTGCTTAAATCTTTTGATATTGAAGGAAAAAATTTTGTATTGAAGTTCCTAATAGAAATTCTATAATCTAAGACAACTGTAAGTATTAAATTAATCAAACATATAACGATACTAGAAATCATTAATGATTTCGTTAGTAACAAACTAAACCCAAAGACTATTATGCAAATCCAACTTCGATAAAATTGAACTTTTCCTGCAAGATCAGAACGGTTTTGTTGTTGAAAGTATCCTTGAAAAACATCAGAATAAGCATCGATTGCACGATATAATACCAACAGTAAGATTATTATAGACTTATATAAATCATATCCCTGGAAAATTACATATCCAACAGAAGTTAGTATCATCATCATAATTGTTACAATCCGTGTATTATGATATGAGATAAATGAGTATTTTTCCTGAATATCAGTAGATTGCATATTACGTATCTGGAAGTAACCTAGAACAAAAAATTGTTGGCCCAAAGCATATGCAATACTAAAAATATCTGAATTGTGTGAATCAAGAAATCTAGAAGCAAAAAGTAATAGTACAACTGAAATTAACGATGAAGAAACTGTTCCAAATAAGTTCCAAACATAATTTTGTTTTGTAGAACCATTTGAAGGATTTTTATCATACAAATATTGTTCTTTAATATCACCTTTTTCGCGATATTTTTTATCTTGTGACACCTTTGCTTCTCCTACAAAATCTATTTTCCTTTATTATACTATAGATTAGATTCAATAAAAAGAGAAAATAATTTTACTTCAATATAAAAAGACCTTATCGGTCTTTTTATAAAGGTAAAATTCTTATTTCACTTCTTGTTTATAGAACTCTTTCAAGGCATCTTGCCAAGTTGGAATAACGAATCCTGTGGCCTTAGCCTTAGCCAAACTCATTGTTGAGTTCAGTGGGCGTTTAGCTTTAGCTGGGAATTGGCTGGAATCCACTGGCTTCACTTCTACATCCGTATCTTTGAGGATTTCAACTGCAAAGTCATACCAAGTTGTATCTTCTTTCGCATCGTTAGACAAGTGGTAATAACCATAATCTTTACGATTTTCAGCCAAATAAGTCATAAACTCTGCAAGAGTACGGGTCCAGGTTGGACGACCATGTTGGTCATTAACGACTGTAAGTGTTTTGTGAGTCTTTGCAAGGTTTTGCATCGTGAAGACAAAGTTCTTACCGTAGTTTCCAAAGACCCAAGCTGTTCGGATGATATAGAAGTTAGACACATGCTTCTCAACCAATTCTTCCCCCATACGTTTGGTACGACCGTACTCTGTTTGAGGATCTGGTTGATCGTCTACTTCCCATTCTTGTCCCACCGGTTTTTTCCCATCAAAAACGTAGTCGGTTGAGATATAAACCAAGGTTGCACCATGTTTTTCAGATGCCTTTGCTACATTTTCCGTACCAGTCACATTGATGGCATAGTCCAACTCTTTTCCTTCATCTTCAGCAGCATCAACAGCTGTGTAGGCAGCACAGTGATATACCAAGGTTGGTTTCACTTCTACGAATACCTCATCTACTTTTTCTGCTTTTGTGATGTCCATTTCAGCTACATCAACAGCTACATATTCTTCATTTCGTTCGTCTAACAAATGGCGAAGCTCTGTTCCAAGTTGACCATTCGCTCCTGTAATTAAAATCATGTTAAATTCCTTTCAATTGCTTTTTCCCTATCATTATAGCAAAAAAAGCAGAAGTTTTCTGCTTTTTACTCACTTTTCTCTTTTATAACATAGATTGGACGTTTCTTGGTTTCCATGAAGATCTTACCAATATATTTCCCTAAAATCCCAATGGTCAATAATTGGAACCCTCCCAGGAAAAGAATCACTGTCATAAGGGATGGCCAACCTGAAGTAGGATCCCCAAAGACTAAGGTGCGGATTACAATCAGAATCACCATGATAAAGGCCAAAATCCAAGATAATAGTCCACCAATAAAGGCAATATTTAGTGGGGCATCCGAGAAATTGACAATGCCTTCAATCGAATACTTAAAGAGGGACCAAAAATTCCAGGACGTCTCTCCTGCCACTCGCTCTACATTTTTATATTCGAGGTATTCTGTCTCAAATCCTACCCATGCAAAAATCCCTTTTGAAAAACGATTGTACTCCGATAACTCCATAATAGCATTGACCATAGGACGGCGCATCAAACGGAAATCCCGCGCCCCGTCAACCATTTCCACTTGGCTAATATGATTGATCAATTTATAAAACATCCGTGCAAAGAAAGAACGGATCGGTGGTTCTCCATCACGGGTTACGCGTCTCGTTCCAACACAGTCTAGATCTGGTTGTTCCTCCAACCTCTGCTTCATTTCGATCAATAACTCTGGAGGATCCTGCAGATCCACATCCATGACGGTCACGTATTCACCACTAGCACGCTCAAGTCCAGCGTATAGTGCAGCCTCTTTTCCAAAATTTCGAGAAAAAGAAAGGTAGTGCACATTTGAATCTGTAACATGTAGCTTTCGAAGAACGGATAGTGTACCATCTGAAGAGCCATCATTTATAAAAATATATTCAAATTTTTCTCCCATCTTCATCCGAACACGTTCCATTTCTCGATAAAATAATGGAATCGATTCTTCTTCGTTAAAACACGGGACTACAACTGATATGGTCATCTCTTTCTCCTTGACTTATTCACTTTCTATTGTAACAAAAAACTCTCATAAACCCTAGTATTTTTCACCCCGTCCCTCCCCCTTTTCATGGTATAATAGAGTGAATCGATTACGGAAGGACACCTTATGTTAAAGCTGGGAATTATTGGTACGAGTTGGATTTCACATGAATTTATTACAGCTGCTCATCAGACGGGCCACTATCACTTGCAGGCTGTGTATTCGAGAAAGATGAAGACGGCTCAAGAGTTTTGTGAGCCTTATGGGGCGATCTGTTGCTACACGGATGTCATCGACTTCTTAGACAGTGAGCTGGATGTGGTCTACATTGCTAGCCCCAATTCTCTTCATTTCGCTCAGGCCAAGCTTGCTATTCTGGCCAAGAAGCATGTCATCATTGAAAAACCGGCTGTGACAAACCCTTCTGAATGGAAGGAACTGGTCAAGCTCGCTAAGGAGCACCAGGTCTATCTCTTTGAAGCTGCCAGAAATTATCAAGAAGCAGCCTTTCAAGTAGTTAAAGACTTCCTCTCTAACCAGGAAATCCTAGGCGCCAACTTCACCTTTGCCAAATATTCTTCCAAATTGCCGGCCCTTCTTGCAGGTGAGATGCCCAATATTTTCTCAGATGTCTATGCAGGTGGAGCTTTGATGGATCTGGGAGTCTACTGCCTCTACCTGGCCATTGGCTTCTTTGGAACTCCAATCTCAAGCCACTACACCGCTCAGCAATTACCCAATTCGGTTGATCTCTATGGCCAAGGTGTCTTGATTTATCCAGATTTTCAGGTTGCCATTCAGGTAGGGAAAAATATCACCAGCCATTTACCTGCTGAAATCTACACCAAGACTGGAACGCTAACTCTCAATGCTGTAGCAGCCATCAACCAGGCCCTCATCAGCCATTCTGGGGAAATCATCGACCTTCCGATCCAGCCCTGCCCACACCAAATGCAAGAAGAGGCAGAAGCCTTTGCCCTTGCCATCGCTCATCAAAAGCCGTCTGCTTATCTTGAGTGGTTACAAACAGCTGAGCAGGTCCATGAAACCCTCTACCAGATGCGTCAAAGCGCTAGAATACAATTTAAGGATGAAAAAGAATGAAAGAACAATTTCCACAAAGCTGGAAAGACCAGTTAGAAACACTCGGATTTGATACATTCACTGAAATTCAGGAACAGATCTTCTCCCCAATTTATGAAAGAGAAAATGTCCTCGGGATCAGTCCTACTGGAACGGGTAAGACACTCGCCTACCTCTTTCCGAGCTTGCTCAAACTCAAACCGAAGAAGGCCCAACAACTCTTGATTTTAGCTCCTAATACAGAGTTAGCAGGACAAATTTTTGATGTCACCAAACAATGGGCAGAGCCTCTCGGTCTCCAGACACAACTCTTCCTTTCAGGATCTAGTCAAAAACGGCAAATCGAACGCCTCAAAAAAGGACCCGAAATCCTGGTTGGGACGCCTGGTCGGATCTTTGAACTGATCAAGCTGAAAAAGATCAAAATGATGAATGTGGAAACCATCATTTTAGATGAATTCGACCAATTACTGAGCGATTCTCAGTACCACTTCGTCGACAAGATCAGCCACTATGCTCCCCGCGACCACCAATATATCTATATGAGTGCCACAGCCAAGGTCGATCCAGACCAGCTAGAAGAAAATACCCTTCGCATGACGGTTGATGGAGTTTCTTTGGACAATATCCAACATTTTTATATGCAAGTGGATAAGCGGGACAAGGTCGAATTGCTCCGCAAACTCGCCTACGTCGAAGATTTTCGTGGTCTAGCTTTTTTCAACAGCCTATCTGATCTGGGTAGTGCTGAAGAAAAACTACAATACCGTGGGGTCGAAGCCGTATCGCTCGCCAGTGATGTCAATGTCAAATACCGCAAGGTCATTCTGGAACGCTTCAAAGACCATCAGCTAACCCTCTTGCTGGCCACCGATTTGGTCGCTCGTGGAATCGATATTGAACATCTTGAGTGTGTGATTAACTACGATATCCCCCGTGATGTAGAGACCTATACCCACCGTGCTGGTCGAACAGGACGAATGGGGCGTGATGGCTATGTGATCACCTTTATCACCCACCCAGAAGAACTCAAATCCTTAAAAAAATACGCTTCTGTCCGTGAACTGGTTTTAAAAAATTCAGAACTCTTTTTAAATGAATAAGAAAATCCTCTGCTAGTGAATGAACTGCAGAGGATTTTTATGTTAATTTCCATTGTAATAAATGCGATGACTTTCAAGTTGATAATCCAACAACTCATCCACCGTTACAAAGGTATAGCCTTGCGATTTGAGGTAGTCAAGGACGGTCGGTAGAGCGTCAATCGTGGTTTGATGGATATCATGCATGAGGATAATCGAACCCGGTTTGACTTCTTTTTTCACTTCATTGAGAATGGCCGTCGTATTATGTGTCTTCCAATCTAAGCTATCCACATCCCACATGATGAAGGATTGGTCTACTCCGTATTGGATGGCGTTATTGATGGCTCCATATGGAGGACGGGTAATCTTGGTTTGGACGCCTGTCGCTTTTTGAATAGCTTCTTGGGTATCCAAGATCTCTTTTTTAGCATTATCCAAGCTCAATTTTGGTAATTGAGGGTGATCCCAGGTATGGTTCCCAATTTGATGACCTTCTTTGCGGACTTGCTTGGCAATATCAGGATTCGCACTAACATTTTTTCCGACCATAAAGAAGGTAGCTTTGGCATTGTATTTCTTTAAGATGGCCAGCGCCTGAGGAGTCGTGGTTGGATCTGGTCCATCATCAAAAGTCAGAGCAATCATCTTACGGTGGCGTTCTTCAATATAGGATTGGTAAGAAGCTAGATCGTCAGGAAGCAAGCGCTCTGTATCAATCACATCATAGAATTTAGACAAGGGAACAGTGAAGGTATCATCTCCCTTAACCTTGCTTGGAAATGGAATGGTAAAATTCCCTTTTTCATATTGGAATTCCCATTGGCTCAAATCCAACTCTGAAAAGTGGGCGACCATTTGATCAATGCTTTCCTCATCCAACTGACGAAAGTCTAGATTCCCTCGCAATTCCTCCAAAAAGATCTGTTTGGCTCCATCTGGATCCGCAAAAACCTGACTGAGGGTCAGAGGGTTGTTCTCATCATCCACGTAGAAGAGAGGTAGTTTCACGGTCTCATCTTTGATGAATTTTCCTTTTTTATACTGGTATTCAACCCTTTTGATTTGGATAGGATGATAGCCAACAAAAGGTGCTTCTGATTCTTCACTATGGTAGAAGGTCAGATGCTTAGGCTCTTTGGTTTTCTCATCAGATCCTAGACGCTGAAGATCTTCTTGAATCTTCTCTTTAATAATCTCAACAGCTTGTCCATCCTTAGTAGGATAATAAGTGGTCACATAAGATGTCCCAATAATCCCTTCCTGAACTTGAACATCTTTCCCTTTTTCAGAGCTTTTCTCTAGTTGGGTGACCTTGGCAAACTGATCCTGATAGGCTTTTTGTTCACGAACCCTTTGAATCTTTTGATAACCGATATACAAAAGACTCAGTAAAAGGAGATTTGTAATGATTAATAATATAGTTTTCGTGTGTTTGAATCTCATAACTTTATTATAGCAAATTTCTATCGAAAAAACATTCCTTTTTTGTAAATGGTTTCATAAAAAAGAGGGCGACTGTCGTCACCGGCAGTGGCCCCTATTTTTAATCACTCTTATTTTTCGCGAATGACTTCTACTTTATATCCATCTGGATCTACAACGAAATAGTAATTCGGTTGCGTTCCTGGAAGACCTTTTGGTTCCGTCACTTCATAGCCTTTAGCCTTGTGTTCGGCATTTAAAGCTTCTAGATCAGGAGTACTCAAGGCAACGTGTGCGTAGCCGTCTCCAATCACATATGGACCATGATCATAATTATAAGTCAATTCCAACTCATAGTCATCTCCAGGCAAGGCCAAATAGACAATCGTGAACTTGTAGTCTGGAAAATCTTTCCGACGTTTTTCTTCAAAACCAAAAGCATCTTGGTAAAAAGCGATTGATTTTTCTAAGTTTTCCACACGAAGGCAAGTGTGCAACATTTTTGAACTCATAAGTTTTCCTCATTTCTATTTTTTTAAATTATGAACGATTTTTTTACGACTTTCCGTCTTGATGGATAATTTTACTTCAAAGATGGAACCTTTTGGTTTATTATCTTTAACTTGAATGGTTCCCTTAAAAGCCTCTACAATTTGTTTGGCTAAAGATAGCCCCAAACCAAATCCACCTTTTTGACGGGTTCTGGCTTTATCCACCCGGTAAAAACGATCAAAGATCCGTTTCTTGTCCTCGTCTCGAACACCAGGTCCATTATCCAGTGCTCTCAAAAGAAGATTTTTGTCCTTCAACTGGACTTCAAACTGAATCTCACCATCTTCGTCGGTGTACTTCAAGGCATTGTCATAGAGAATGGTCATCAACTGCTTGAGGAGCGTTTTATCAGAACAAATGACCTTATCCACCTGATTGTCCCCCTGGAAGAATTTGCCATTTTCTTCCGCAATGATCTCAAAATTCGAGAAGGTCTGATCAAAAAAGCTTGGCTCAATTTCTTCTATCTCTGGCTTCAAGCCATCATCCCTCCGGGCAATATTAAGAAGGTTGGTGGTCAAGAGCTTCATATTTCGAACTTCATCCAAGCTGGATGCAATACTCTCACTTGACTCCATGATGGTTGCCTCAGGTTTTCTAAAAAGCGTTTCGAGGCGATTTTGGAGGACTGCTAAAGGTGTCCGCAATTCATGGGAGGCATTTTCTACGAAAGCCTTTTGCTTTTGCATACTCTCAAGAAGGGGTTTAACGCTGAGACGTGCTAGGAAAAGACTAGCAAACAAAGAAATTCCCCAGAAGCAGATCATGACAAGAGCGATTTGGCTTTCGTGCTCTTCACTCGTCTGCTCCAACTGACTAATATTGGTCATGATAACCGCATACTTGACGTCACTTCCCCCATCATCAGTCAATCCCAAATCTGTCATATAAGCACGGTAACTTTCTTTTTTCCCGTAGCTATTTGTAATTTGGAGCTGGGAAACTTTGTTGAGCAACTTCCGGCCAAAAGTGACAGATTTAAAGTTTAAAAATCCGTTGCCTGTCGTCAGATTTTCATAATTTCTGTTGAGCAATACAACAGTGGTATTGGATGTGACATCTCCTTTGGGTTCTGATTTATCATGATCTGGGATCATCACCTCAGGATCTTCATCATTATCCTTATCTTTCGATTGTCGCTGGTCCCGATAAGCAATAGCCGCTAGCGAATAAGGATCCTTACTTAAAGTCTTGAGGTTCTCATCGACAGTTGTATAGAGACTCGAGCGCATAACCTGAATGATAATCAAGGTCATTGCTGAAAATATCAAGGTAAAGAGCCCAAAATATCGGATGAAGTAGGAAAAATCATCTTCTCCGACAGTTTTCTTAATTCTGGTTAGCATCTTTTAAGATATACCCCACACTGCGCAATGTTTGCAAGCTCTCAACGAAATCAGTACCTTTTAATTTCTTACGGATTTTTGAAACATAGACCTCAACAACAGAGATAGTCGTATCACTGTCAAAGCCCCAAAGGCGATCGAAAATCTGTGTTTTTGGAAGGATGACATTTTGGTTTTGAAGGAAATAGACCAAGAGATCAAATTCCTTCCCAAGAAGTTCCACTTCCTTACCGTCCACGTAAGTCGAATTGGTAGATAAGTTGACCTTCAAATTGCCATAATTAAGGGTGTTTTCATTCACTTTTCCTGAGCGCTTCAAGAGAGCTTGAATCCGCATCTTGAGTTCTTCTAGGTAGAAAGGTTTGGTGAGGTAATCGTCTGCCCCCAGCTCAAATCCGTGTCCTTTGTCATCCAGACTTTCTTTAGCTGTCATGATCAAAACAGGGGTTGTCACGCCTTTTTCACGCAATTCTTTCAAGACATGGAAGCCGTCTTTTTCAGGAAGCATGAGGTCCAGCAAAATCAAATCATAGATCCCGCTTTCTGCTTCGTAAAGACCTTCTTCTCCGTCAAAGACCTGCATGACGTCCGCAAAATCATCTAAAAAATCAAATACTGAATTTGACAAACCAAGGTCATCTTCGACCAATAGAATTTTAATCATCGTCGTATCCTCTTCTCTTTCGTGAGTGAGTCTTTCTAATCTATTCTTAACCATTATAACACGACTTGCCTTCATTTCCTATAGTTTAGAACCTGGTTTTATGATCAAACTCAGCCTGCCTGAGGAAGGCTAATTCTATGAATTTGTCGTGTTTTCTTTGTTACTTTGACTATCACTCGTCTTGTTTTTATTTTTTGAATTCTTCTTATTGGACTTTTTAGAGGAACCCTGGTTCCCTTCTTGTCTGCCAGATTGGTTCATGCCATTATCTGGACCATTCCCTTGTGGGCCACCATTGCCTTCTTGTGGCATCTGACCAGGTCCGCCACCTTGCGGACCACCTTGTCCTTGGCCACCGCCTTGAGGACCGCCATTCTGTGGGCCACCATTTTGCTGGTTTCCTTGTAAAGCATGGCCATTTTGACTATTTTGTTGCTGATTGGATCCTTGGTTTTGACCCGTTTGGACTGGTTGAGAAAATTGTTGGTTATTGGAAGATTGAGAGGCGATGACTCCGACACCAAAGCCACTTCCAGCACCAACCAACAATCCACCAACTGCTGCCATGCCAATCCACCACTTAGGACTTCGTTTTAGGACAACCATTTTTTCTTTTGATTCTTGCGTTTCGACTACTTGTTTTGTTTCTTTTTGATTCATCTTTTTACCTTTTATCTTTTTTTACAAGTACTTGTCTTTTAAATTTTAAAGGGAGCTCGATCCTTTAAGTATGGCGATTATACTTCAAGAGTCTTAAGCCTGCCTAAATTTTTACTTAAAAAATCCTAAAATAAGCGTGGGCCATTGACAGGTTTAGCCTCTTATTGTAGAATAGTTACCATAAAATAAACAAGAGGTTAACTGATATGAAGAAAATCTTTCCCTTAGTTCTCATCTCCATTGGAGTGGCCATGATCTCCGTCCTATCTCAATTCACCATTCCATTTGGACCAATTCCTTTGACCCTGCAGACACTCATGATCGGGATTATCGGAACCATCTATAAACCCAGCCATTCCTTTGTCACAGTCTGTCTTTACCTGCTTTTAGGCTTCTTAGGTTTTCCAGTATTTGCCGGAGGTGCTGGTGGTGCTTCGCATTTCCTTGGTCCTACTGCTGGTTTCCTCCTCTTCTTCCCATTCCGTGCATGGATCACATCTCTATTTACCAATGCTAAATCCAGCATTTTCACTATCTTTTTTGCCAATCTCCTCAGTAGTGCACTCCTCTTTGTATCTGGTGCTATCGGCTTTATGCTGATCACGCATACTGATCTCCAAAAAGCATTTGCTTTGGTCGTTGCTCCCTTTATCCTTGCCGACCTCATCAAACTGATCATCATCACGATCACCAGCAAGGCGATTTTTGCCAGCCTTAAACACCACTGGTATTTCAAATAAGATACAAAGGTCTTAGCGGATATATTAAAAATATCAACATCTGAACACAGATGTTGATTTTTGTTATAGGGATACATGTATAAATCTTTTCAATTTAACTCCTTTTAAAGAGAACACTGTTTTAATGATGAAAAACATAGATCCTCCTTCCTTTATTTTTCCTTATAAAGAACTCTCAAGATCAGTAACTGTGTTAACAAAATCCAGATGATCAGAATGGTGAAGTCAAAAAATGAGACGTGACCATGACTATAGACACAAGCTCGTAGGAGGTTGACAGAAGGGACAAATGGAAGAACATGATAGAGATGGTTTATCCAATCTGGAAGACGACTTGCAGGGTACATGATTGGTGAAAACATCAAACCACTCATGAGAATCAACTGAGACATCAGCGTGACAATATTGGGAGAAAAAGTATACGCAATGGCAAATCCAAGACTGATCATCGTAAGACAGATCAGAAATAGGATGAAAACAGCCAGAACAGATACATTTAGGCGGACAGAAAAACGAAAATAGCCCAGTATAACAGAAATGAATACTCCAGGCAAAATAGCTATCATCCACATCCAAAGATCTGCTAAGGAAATCAGAATTCGTGGTATTGGAAGGGCTCTTACATAGTCTACATGTCCTTCTGACTTCGCATTTGCTATAACAGGCGATGAAATAGTACAGCCAATAGAAATAATTCCTATCAAAACTGAACCAGAAGAGAGATAGTAGGCAGCTGTCGTATTAATCTCACCGATCACTAGTGGATAACCAAAAAGAAGTGAAATGGATAACAGAACCTGAGCTAGCGTAAAGAGTAGAAATAGATCTTTTTGACGAAGATAGTTCCAACGAAGTAAGTAAAAAAATTGAGTCATATCAGTTTGTCAACTCCTCTCTATAAAGATCTGAAATGGATACGTTTTTCTGAGCAAGTGACAGATTAAAAATATTCTTTCTATCCAATTCCTGTGTTAGTTTTGGTAGCAGTCTTGTTAACTCCTTCTCTTCTACTTCAATCTGGCAAATCGAACCATTGATGATGCTATAATCTTGGAATAGAGCTAAGCTATCTTCATTCCTAAACTCAAAAGATATTTGGTACTGTTTTTGATAGGTTATTTGCTGAACTGGTCCTGATTTGATTAACTTCCCATGGTTAAATAAGGCATAGTTGTCTGCATATTTTTCAACTTCCAACAAGTTATGTGTCACAATAATAATGGTATGACCTTTATGCGCTAGCTTCTGTAATAATTGCCACTGTTTTTCACGACGTATTGGATCGACATCGTTCGTCGGCTCATCAAGAAGAATAATGGTCGGAGATCCGATCAAAGCCATTGCAAAAGAAGTTAGACGCTTTAAACCGCCTGAGAGATCCTTTCCTTGTTTTGCCCGGTACTCCTTAATTTCCAAGTCGATTAGGAGCTGATCCATTTCCTTTTGTAAATCTAAGGTGTTTAATCCTCTCATTCTTCCAAGCATTTCTATGTTTTGTTCCACCGTCAATTTCTCAAGTGGTGCATACTGTTGTGACATATAGCTCATCATTGAGCGAGCTTGTTTACGATTCTGTACAAAAGAAATATCTCCATAGCATACATCTCCTTTATCAGGTTTGGTAAAACCAATCATTTGATTTAAGAGGGTGGACTTACCAGCACCATTGTGTCCTAAAAAGGCTGTAATTTTAGCAGCTTCTATTTCTAAGGAAATATGGTTATTAGCAAAATGTTGCTTATCGAATGATTTTGTCAAATCTCTAATAGTCAGTGTCGCAAATGTCTTCATCTCATCACTCAAGACTGAGAAGATTTTCCCAGCTTCCTTCATTTTTGATAAGATTATTGTATAATAAACATATGACTTTCCATGGTTTACGTCATGATTTACCATTTTAGTGTCATAATTAGCCAACTCAATTTGATAAGGGGGACTTATGTTAAACGTCGTTATTTGTGATGACTCAACTAGAGATGCTAGTCAGTTAGAACAGTATTTACTTTCTTACGACAAGGTTCCTGTAGAAACAAAACTATATACAAATCCACAAAAAATGCTAGAACAGTTAACAAGGGATACGCATTGTGTTTTTTTGGATATTGATATGCCACAAATTACCGGAATTGACCTTGCACGTGAAATTCGTCAGTTCAATCCTTTTATCCCCATTATTTTTGTGACCAGCTATCGTGATTACATGGAACAAGTATTTGAAGTACAGACTTTTGATTACTTAGTAAAACCCATTGAACCCCAAAGGTTAAATAAGGTAGTAGATAGGATCTTGCGTTATTTAGATTTAGGACAAACCATCTTTAACTTCTCATTTGGAAAACAAAGTTACTCTATTCCTTTAAGTGACATTACCTATTTTGAGAAAGATAAGCGTTCCGTTTTTATTTACACACTAGCAGATACCTATAAGTCCTTACTGAAAACTCAAGACATTTTAGATAAACTACCTGATTATTTTATTCAAATTCATGCTTCTTATATTGTAAATCCCAAATATATCAAAGATTTTGATGCGAAAACAGTAACTATTTTGCTAAATGGAACCGAGGAGCATTCACTTCCAATTAGTCGTAAGTTCCATTCTTCTTTTAAAGAAAAATACTATAACTATCTCAGTGAAAGGAATTTCTAATGCTAATAGGAATGCGGATCATTAGCATCTTGTTTGACTTATTTCTGGCAAGTGTTTTATTTTATAGGCCAATATCCAAAAGTAAACATTCAAAAGAAATACTTTTAGTCCTTTGTTGTTTCTTGCTTTTTCATGTGGCTCTTGTATTTCTATTTTTAGAAAGTCGCGTTTTTTTAGTTAGCAATCTCTTTCTGAGTATTGTAGAATCCTCTCTTGTAGGACTCTATTTTGGCTACTCCTTTCGTGATTCTTCTTTTTGGATATTCTTACAAACAAGCCTGACATTATTAGCCGGAGCCGTCCTCAATCAAGCTATCCAACTATTTCTTCCACTGTCAAAAGTATCGAAAAATTTAGAACTGATTAGTGGTTACCTTGCCATCAGTTTTCTTTTTTCAACTGTGATCACTCTTGTTCTTCGACAGTTATTTCGAACACATCAAAAGTTAACCATGGCAACATCTAGAAAAAATTGGCTTTATCAATTTATCGTGCCGATTTTATCGATTATTTTTGCCTTTACTGTATCTGCTATTCAAGGACAAGTATTTGGACAAGATTATCTTTCTGTCATTTCACTCTTGTCTCTTATTGTATTGTCGTTTTCCTCGCTGTATTTTACCTTACATCTTTCTCAACAACAGCACGCTTATTATCAAAATAAATTAGATAAAGAACAACTTCAGTTCCAATTAAGAGAAACACAACAGTCTCAAGAGGAATACCAACGATTGCAAAGTCTTCGGCATGACTTAAAAAATAAACATTTAACCCTCTTGGCACTTCTAGAAGAAAATCCTGATGAGGCTAGAGAGTATCTTCAATCATTAACCGATAGTATTTCAGGAAAACAAACCTTTTACTCCAAAAATCCAACGGTTAATTATTTACTAAATCAAAAACTGCACGATGTGGAAGATGCAATTGCATTAGAAATTGACTGCTTTATCCCACAAGAACTATCTATTCAGCCCGATGTTCTAGCTGTTATTTTAGGAAATTGTTTGGATAATAGTATTTCAGCCTGCCTTCGATTGACTGATAAATCGGAGAGAACATTATCTCTGAATATACGTTATTTTCAACAAAATCTATTTATTTCGATCAACAATACCTTTAATGAACAGGAACAAGAGACTCGTAAAACACGTCAAAGAGATGGTTGGGGCTTGCGAAACGTTGATGCCCTAGTACAAGAATACCAAGGAACTATCAAGCGATTCAAAGAAAATGGCCACTATCGAACGGAGATTCTCTTACCAAGTCCAATAAACTAATGATCCTTCTCCTTCGATATCCAATACAAATAATTCATTGAAAAACAAAAGATGAGGCTGGGACAAAAGTCCTAGCCTCTCAATTATTTTTGGATTGTCGAGCAAGACGCAGTGGTTGAGTGGGCTCTAGTACGCTGATTTCATCAGCTTTTACAGCCCTACTCAACTGTGCGGAGGTGGGACGACGAAATCGAATTCTAACGAATTACCGATTTCTGTCCCACTCTCATCTTTTTTAAATCTATTTTGTCGCAAGGATAGCAGCTTCTACTGCTGCTTTTTCCCGTTGGATTAAATCCACACGCGCTGCGATTTCCTTGATTCCCATGCTGATGTTTCGGCTGATCGCCATATCATCCAATTGAGGCTCAAAGAAGGCCTTGTATTCATTCAACCGTTCATGGGTCTTGAAACAGTTAGCTGGGTAGATGACAAACTTATCAAAGCTCATATCACCACCAAGTGCTTTCTTGATCCAATCCCAGTTTTCACGCGCCCAAGTCCAGGTTCTACCTTGGGTAAAGTCATCATGCAAGAAGTTGTAATACCAGCTCATAGCCAAGTCCTGAGGTTTCACCACATCCTTGTTCTTCCACTCCTTCAATAGAGCTTCCAAAGTTTCCTCATCCTTGGTATAAGAAAGTGCAGCCGCCAACTGGCGTTTAAAGTTCCCATCTACTGTCTTAACATAAGTATCCAGGTATTGTTGGCTAAGCTCCTTGGTTTCCTGGTGCTTGATTTGGTTGACCAAGATTTGCAAGCGGATGGCAGCTGGAAGTTTTTCCAAATCATCTGCATGCGCTTCAAAGATAGCGCTCGCTTGAGCTTTTGCAGCTTCATCATTGGCCTTGATCATATTAGCAATCATTAGTTGACGAACTTTTTCGTCTTCTTCTGTTTCACCAGGCTTAGCTTCTAGACCCAAGCGTTCAAAGTTGTAACGGTTCAGGCGTTTCAACAACTCATGGAAGGCCGCTTCTGTTTCAGTTCCTTCATCCACAAAGAGACTGATTCCAGCTAAGACGCTCGAAACAGCTGAAACAACCAAGTAGGAACTTTCTTCTGTCAAGTGTTCAATCACTGGCAAGAGGCTTGCATAAGAAATTTGACCACTTTCCGCTAAGAGACGGCGTTCTTGAACCACTTGTAGTTTCGAAGTGCTATCCAAGCTAGCAAGTTCAGCAAGGATGTCTTCCAACAATTCCCCACGGTAGTCACTGATATAATGAGCTGTATTTTCTGTATTGAAGCGAAGAGCTCCGCTGTTAGCTGCTTTCAAGGCACTGTAGTTTGGAATTTCTAAGACTTCAGTTTCCAAAGTATCTGGAATACCTGTCCAGTTGCTATTTAAAGGAACAACCCACTTGCGACCTTTTTCTTCTCTTTCTCCGATGAAGAACTGCTCTTGACGGATGATCAAGGTATCGTTCTCCACAGAAGCTGAGACAACAGGGTATCCTGGTTGCTCCAACCATGAATCCATAAAGGCTGCGACATCACGACCTGAAGCCTGCCCAAGAGCATCCCAAAGGTCACGACCGATGGTATTGCTGTATTGGTGTTTTTCAAAGTAGATCTTCAAGCCTTTACGGAAGGCGTCATCGCCTAACCAACGGCGAAGCATGTGCATGAGACGGCTACCCTTGGCGTAAACGATTGCTGGGTCAAAGAGGGTGTTGATCTCATCAGGGTGTTTGACTTCCACATGGACGGATTGAACGCCATCTGTAGCATCGCGTTTCAAGGCAGCAGGCACACCGGTTGTTTGGAAGTCTTCGAAGATATTCCAGCTTGGTTCGATAGCATCCAAGCTGACATATTCCATCATATTGGCAAAACTTTCATTCAACCAGAGGTCATCCCACCATTTCATGGTCACGAGGTTTCCGAACCATTGGTGAGCCAATTCGTGAGCCACCACCAAGGCTACTGTTTGACGGCTTTGGGCAGTCGAGTTTTCATCTACAAGGAGATAAACTTCACGGTAGGTTACCAAGCCCCAATTTTCCATCGCTCCTGAAGAGAAGTCTGGAAGAGCGATATGAAGGGATTGAGGGATTGGATACTTAACGCCATAGTAGTCTTCGTAGAATTCAATAGCACGAACGGCAATATCTAATGAGAAGTCCAAATTTTCTAATGGGTGAGCTTTTGTTGAGTAGACTCCGACAAGGGTTCCATTCTTAGTCTTAGCTGTCACTCCTTGGAGGTCTCCAGCCGCAAAGGCCAAGAGGTAAGAAGACATGCGAGGAGTTGTGTCAAACTTCCAAATACCTGTTTCTTTACGGTTTTCCACATCAATTTCAGGCATGTTTGAAAGGGCAATTTCACCTTCTTCTTGGTCAAATTTCAAAGAAAGATCAAATGTTGCTTTAGCTTCTGGCTCATCCACACTTGGGAAGGCTTCACGCGCAAAATGGCTCTCAAACTGAGTAGAGAGGACTTCCTTCTTCACACCATCAATACTGTAGTAAGATGGGTAAATCCCAGTCATATTGTCTGTGATCTTACCAGAATAGGTCAAGGTAATCGTTACTTGACCTGTCCCTTCTAATTCAACATAGACTGCTTCATTGTCATCATCCACCGTAAATGTGCGGGCTTGACCTGCTACTTCTACTGTTTCGATGGTCAAATCCTTTTGGTGAAGCGAGATGCGAGTCTCTTTTGCTTCTCCGTTAATGGTCACTTTCCCTGAGAAAGTTTTACTAGAGCGGTTCAAATCCAAGAATAGATCGTAGTGCTCAGGTACAAATGTATCAATAAAATGTGCAACTGCTTGCATAATTTCCTCCTTTTTATTTTCCATGCTTTCCAATCAAAAGCCCTAATAAAACTATTTTATCACAAAGTCAAAATAAAAGAAAAGACAAGCATGAGAATGCCTGTCTGAGATCGGAAAGACGTCCTGATCTTACATTTCGATAATTTTACCTGTTTCAAAGTAAACTACCCATTCACAGATATTTTTTGCATAATCTCCGATGCGTTCCAAGAAGTTGATCACTTGGAAATAATCACGACCCGTCACGATGGACTCTGGATTTTTCCGAATTTCTTCTGTTGCTAATTCTTGGATACTATCAAAATAATGGTTGATGACTTCGTCTCGTGAAGCAACTTCATAGGCCAAATCCACATCGCCTTTGAGGTAAACATCTAGTGTCGCTTCGACAAAATCTTTGACTTCACGGCCCATCTTGCTGATTTCTTCCTCAACAGATTGGATACGAACTTCCCCTTTCATGCGAATCGTTGCCTTGGCAATCGATACTGCGTGGTCCCCCATCCGCTCCAAGTCAGAAACTGCTTTTAAGACGGTCATCACGACACGAAGGTCTTGTGAAACCGGCTGTTGAAGGGCGATAATCTCAAAAGACTTACGCTCTAGCTTCACTTCGTATTCGTTGATCTCCGCATCATCTTCGATGACCTGACGGGCCAATTCACGGTCATGGGTCACGAAAGCACGAACCGTACGGTTGATCTGACTCAACACTTCATTTCCCATTGCGTAAAACTGGTTATGCAACTTCTCTAAATCTTCTTCAAATTGAACTCGTAACATTTTATTTTCTTCCTATCCAAATTTACCAGAGACATAGTCTTCTGTTTCTTTCTTAGCTGGGTTCAAGAACATTTCATTGGTATCATTGTACTCAATCAAATCGCCATCCAAGAAAAAGGCAGTTTTATCGGAAATCCGACTTGCTTGTTGCATGGAGCGTGTCACCAAGAGCATGGTGTAGCGGTCTTTTAGTCCATACAAGGTTTCTTCAATTTTGCCAGCTGAAATCGGGTCCAGCGCTGAAGTTGGCTCATCCAAAAGAATAATCTTTGGACTGGTCGCAAGAACCCGCGCCACACAGACCCGCTGTTGCTGACCACCGGAAAGTCCGATAGCCGAATCATGCAGGCGATCCTTGACTTCATCCCAGATGGAAGCGCGTTTCAGAGAGGTTTCAACTGCTTCATCCAAGATAGCCTTGTCCTTGACACCATTAATCATCAATCCATAGGTCACATTATCATAAATGGACATTGGAAAAGGATTGGGCTGTTGGAAGACCATTCCGATTTCCTTACGCAATTCGACCGTATCGGTCCGTGGTCCGTAGATATTGTGACCGTTGTAGAGGATAGTCCCTGTGGTGGTGACCTCATGGTTGAGGTCTCCCATGCGGTTAATGGCTTTTAAAAGAGTAGATTTCCCTGATCCTGAAGGACCAATCAAGGCTGTGATCTCCTTTGGAGCAAAGTCCAAGGAGACGCTATTTAGAGCCTTCTTTTTATTGTAATAAACCGACAAGTCCTTGACTTGCAAAATTGGTTCTGTCATTCTATTTTCCTTTTTGTTGTCATTTTACTTTATCCAAAGTGACCCGATACATAATCGTTGGTCGATTGCAATTTCGCATTTTGGAAAATATTCGAAGTCTTATCGTACTCGATAAGGTTCCCAAGGTAGAAGAAACCGGTATAATCGCTAGCACGGGCTGCTTGTTGCATGCTGTGGGTCACGATGACAATCGTATAATCTTTCTTCAACTCAAGCATGGTTTCTTCTAATTGAGCTGTCGCAATCGGATCAAGTGCTGAAGCAGGCTCATCCATGAGTAAGATATCTGGCTTCACAGAGATGGCCCGTGCGATACAAAGTCGTTGCTGTTGGCCACCTGAAAGTGTCAGGGCTGATTTATGAAGATCATCCTTAACCTGATCCCATAGAGCTGCCTGTTTCAAAGAAGTTTCGACCAATTCGTCCAAGATCTTCTTGTCTTTCACCCCAGCGCGTTCATGCGGGAAGGTGATGTTTTTATAAATCGATTTGGCAAAAGGATTGGGCCGTTGGAAAACCATTCCAATGTGCTTGCGCATTTCATAAACATTGATATCTGGACGATTGACATCGATTCCTTCATACCAAATTTCACCCGTTACACGCGCAATATCGATGGTATCATTCATCCGGTTCAAACTACGGAGGTAGGTTGATTTCCCAGATCCTGAAGGACCGATCAAGGCTGTAATCTTATTCTTTTCAAACTGCATGTCGACGCCTTTAATGGACTCGTTCGTTCCATAATAGACATGCAAATCTTTGGTCGATAGGACCACCTTTTCTTCAGGAAAAGTAATGATGTGTCTCTCATCCCAATTGTATTTTGACATTTCTTCTCCTTTAAGCAGATGTTAGTTTTTTATGGAGGTAACTTCCGAGTTTGCGCGCTCCAAAGTTAAAGATCAAGATAAAGATCAAAAGAACGGCGGCTGAACCGGCTGAGACTTCGATCGAGTCTGGAATAGTTCCTTCACTGTTGACCTTCCAGATATGGACGGCCAAGGTTTCAGCCTGACGGAAGATCGAAATCGGACTGGTCACACTAAAGATATTCCAGTTTGACCAATCAAGGGCTGGAGCCGATTGACCTGCTGTATAGATCAAGGCAGCAGCTTCCCCAAAGATCCGTCCCGAAGCCAAGACGACCCCAGTGATAATACTTGGAAGAGCTTCTGGTACCACGACATGGATCACAGTTTCCCAGCGAGACAAGCCCAGAGCTAGACCTGCTTCGCGCTGCGTATGGTGGACGTGCTGCAAGCTATCTTCGATATTGCGGGTCATCTGTGGCAGATTAAAGACGGTCAAGGCCAAGGCCCCTGAAATGATCGAAAATCCATATTTGAACTGGACAACGAAGACCAGGTAACCAAAGAGACCTACAACAACAGATGGCAAAGAAGACAAGATCTCAATACAGGTACGAACCAAATTGGTCAAGCGACCTTTTTTAGCGTACTCAGAGAGGTAAATCCCAGCTCCAAGAGAAAGTGGGAAGGAAATCACCAAGGTAATGACCAAGAGGAAGAAGGAATTATACAATTGAATTCCGATCCCTCCTCCTGCTTGGTAAGAAGAAGATTTCCCAGTCAAGAAGTGCCAAGATACATGGGGCAAGCCACGGACCAAGATATAAAGGATTAATGAGGCAAGAATCGCAACGATGATCCCTGAAATAGCATACAGCACTCCTGTCGCAATTTTATCCATTCGTTTAGCGTGCATAGTTCTTCTTACCTCTTTCTTTCGTAATCAGTTTAATCACACTGTTAAAGGCAAGACTCATGAGGAGCAATACCAAGGCGAGTGACCAAAGAACATTGTTATTGACCGTACCCATGACGGTATTTCCGATTCCCATCGTCAAAATAGAGGTGAGGGTGGAAGCTGGTGTTGTGAGCGAGGTTGGTACCACTGCCGAGTTTCCGACCACCATCTGGATAGCCAAGGCTTCCCCGAAGGCACGCGCCATTCCAAAGACAACCGCTGTAAAGATTCCAGAGCGGGCTGCCTTGAGCGTGACATGCCAAATGGTTTGCCAGCGTGTCGCACCCATGGCCATACTAGCTTCCCGATAATGACGAGGCACAGCTCGGAGGCTATCGGTCGTCATAAAGGTGACAGTTGGCAAGATCATAACAAAGAGGACAAAGACCCCTGAGAGAATCCCAAAACCAGTCCCTCCAAAGAGACTACGCGTAAATGGGACGACCACTTGAAGGCCAATGAATCCGTAAACAACTGAAGGAATCCCTACTAAGAGCTCAATGGCTGGTTGCAAGAAACGAGCTCCTTTGGGTGAGACTTCTGTCATGAAAACTGCTGCACCAATGGCAAACGGCGTTGCCAAGAGGGCAGAAAGCAAGGTTACAATAAAGGAACCTAGAATCATTGGTAGGGCTCCGAATTCCTTTGCAGCAGGATTCCAAGAGCTCCCAAATAGAAAACTAAAGATATTGACTTTATTGACAAAGAAAGTCGATAAACCTTTTTGGGCCACGAAAATCAAAATCATGGCAACGACGACAACAATCAAACTCATGCATAGAAAAGTAATGGTTTTCCCAAATTTTTCTAGGCGGGAGTTTTTTGATTTCGTCAGCATTTTTTTTGCTACTTCGTTCATTTTTTACCTAATTCTTTTATTTTTTTGACACATTCCCTTTTAAATCACGGGTGACTTTCATGTCATTGATCGGGATATAGCCCATCTTACCAACAACTTTTTGCTGAACCTCATCGGTCATCATGTAGTCAATGAATTTTTTAGACAACTCATTGGGTTTCCCTTTCGTATACATGTGTTCGTAGGACCAGATTGGCCAGTTATTGTTGACGACATTGGCTTTGGTTGGTTGATAGCCATTGAGCTTCATGGTTTTGACACTGCTATCCAAGTAGGTAAACGCTAGATAAGAGATGGCTCCTGGCGTTTGAGAAACGATGTTTTTCACCATTCCATTAGAATCCTGCTCTTGGGCCTGCTTGGGTTGTTTGCCATCCATGATAATCGCATCAAAGACAGCTCGACTACCAGAACCAACCGCCCGGTTCACAATCGTGATTTCAAGATTTGGACCTCCCAATTGCTTCCAGTTGGTATATTCACCTGTAAAGATCTTTCGCAATTGCTCAGTTGTCAAATTGTCGATTGAGATATTTTTATTGGCAATGATGGCTGTCCCTGCTACGGCTACCTGATGGTCGACCAGACTAGAGGCATCAATCCCAGATTTTTCCTCCGCAAACAGGTCACTATTTCCGATATCTACAGCGCCTGATTGAACTTGTGAAAGTCCTGTACCAGAACCTCCTCCTTGTACATTCACAATCTTACCAGGATGTTCTTCGATGTAGCGATCTACTACTCCTTCAACCAAGGGTTGTAAGGCAGTCGAACCAACAGCAGTGATTGATTCTCCACGATTGATCCAAGAAGCACAAGCAGATAAACTTCCTGCTAATGCGATCGTCGCTAGTCCTAGGATCAGCTTTTTAGACTTTTTCAAATCATGTCTCCTTGATATTTCACTATTTCACTTATAATTTTGACAAGTTTTTTCAAAAAAACCTGTACTTCCAATATATCATAGAACGGGCTCTTTGCCCAGCATTTTACCTAAAACGAAGCCCCTTTGGATAGAAATTTTTCAGGGTCTGTCCAGTCACTTTGGCAAAGCCCAAACCATTGCCTTCGACCAGGACCTGGTACCACCCATTTGGATGCGTTTCCTTCAATTGAACCGTCTCTCCCGCCACATAATGAACAAAGTCCTCAGGCGTGATCGAAACGGTCTCTTTGACTTCACTCGGTCTCAATGCTAGACCGAGGGCAAAACTAGGTTCAAATCGATTTTTCTTAAAGGTCCCTAGGTGCAAGCCATTTCGGGCAATTTTTACTTTGCGCAAATCTGGTAAACCAAGTGGTACCAAATACAGTTCATCCCCAAAGGTTTCGAGGACTCCTTCCAGAGTAATCTTCAAATGTTTCTTGGCAAACTCCTGCCACCATTTCTTTTGTTCTGCAGATAATTGGTCCTTTTTGGAAGGGATTTTAGCAGGACGATTCTCTCCTAGATAACGGAACTTAGCAACAAATTGTCCCTCCCCTTTAAAGAGATGAGGATACATGCGCGCCGTTTCTGGATGGTCAATGCCTTCTGCCATACCATTGATCTTCTCGATCGTTTCCAGCTCCAGATCATAGTTTTCCAAAAGCCAGGATACGACCTCTTCATTTTCCTCTGGAGCCCAGGTACAGGTTGAATAAACCAAGGAACCACCTGGAACCAACATCTTGAGGGCATCCTCAAGAATCTCTCTTTGAAGTAGGCTGCACTCTCGAGGATAATCGACAGACCAATAGTCCATGGCATCGGGTTGCTTACGAAACATCCCCTCACCTGAACATGGGGCGTCTAGTACAATCAAATCAAAAAAGCCTGAGAAAACTTTGGCCAGACGATCGGCAGACTCATTGGTTACTAGCACATTTCGCGCACCAAAGCGTTCGACATTCTCTACAAGAATTTTCGAGCGGCCCTTGTGGATTTCATTGGAGACCAAGAGTCCCTGATTGTCCAAATAAGACAAGAGTTGGGTGGTCTTTCCGCCAGGAGCTGCGGCCAAGTCCAGTACCTTCATCCCTGGCTTCGGCTGAGCGACTTGGGCCACTATCTGAGCTGCTGGTTCTTGTGAATAGACCAAGCCCGTTGCGTGCTCAATGGATTTTCCTGAGACCTTTCCATAATGGCCCCAAGGGGTATTAGGAATCGGATCATCAAATGCTTTTTGAGCTTCTTTCAAAGGATTAGTCCGAAAGGCCGATACTGCTTCTTGCTCAAAGGTCGCAAAAAAAGCAGCAGCATCCTCACCTAGAAGATGCTGGTATTTTTCTTTAAAACCATTGGGAAAATTCATTTAACTTCTCCCTTTCTTAAGATAGGTTTGAATTTCTGTTAACTTCACTTTTGGAACCATCATAATGGGTTCCACTGTCTGGTAATTGGGTTTATCTCCATTTAGATTTAAAACGGTATAGCCCAACTGTTCCCCCATGATCGCAGCTGCGGCATAATCCCAAGGCCAGATGTAGCTAAAATAAGCTAGAATCCCACCTGAGAGAATTTTTGAAAAACTAATACCGGCACTTCCGTAGACCCGAATGCCAAGAGAGTCCATACCAAGGTCGGCCATGCCCCAGTCATTTTTCTCAAGCATGCCGACATTTGAAGCAATCAAAAAGTTTTCCAGAGGTTGGTCCACAAAGGGTGTCAGTTCAACCTCATTGCGATAAACAGGGAATTCTCCACCCCCGAAAAAAAGGTGATCCCGCATAACATCGTAGATCAGGCCAAACTGACCAATTCCGTCTTCAAAATAGGCCACCATCACCGCAAAATCTTCCTTTTGGGTCACAAAATTATTGGTCCCATCAATTGGATCAATCACCCAAACGGATCCTTCTGAAATCGGTGAACGAAGGCCATCTTCCTCCGCAAAAATCCGATCTTCTGGGTAGCGATGTGTGATTTTTTCAACCAAATCCTTTTGAACCTGTTGGTCCATCTGGGTGACTAAATCTGTCGGCCCCGTCTTTTTTGAGATCATCAAGGTATCATGGAGATGAAGACGCAAATAGTCTCCAGCCTCTAAAACGATTTGTTTGGCAAACTCTAATTTATTCTTCAAGAGAAAACCATCCTTCCTCTTTTTGCTTTGCAGCCTGGGTCGCACGATAGAGAGAATAACCGCTCACTTCTTCGAACTCCCGTCCAAGACGCTTTTCTTCTCCGATACTAGGCACGACCTTCTTAAAAGCCCGGTAGGCTTCCATGTATTCTTTGGCTTCTACCTTACTTTCATAGGCTTCTTCAACTTTATTGAAAAAAGAAAGCACTGAAGCAAGCTCTTCAGTGCTCCACGATAAGTCCAGTGGGTAACTATAATTTTTTTGCATTCGACATACTTCTTAGTTTATTTCTGCTCTTAGAGTGGCAGAGCGTAACTCTTGTTTACGATAACTCCGTGGCAAGAAGGCCCGAATTTCATCTTCGTTAAAGCCAATCTGCATGCGTTTGTTATCTAAAATAATCGGTCTCCGTAAGAGACTTGGATTTTCCTCAATCAGACGGATCAAGGCTGAGATGGATAAATCTTCAACATCAACATCCAATTTTTGGAAAATTTTTGAACGAGTTGAAATAATGTCGTCTGTTCCGTTTTCGGTCAAGGCCAATATACTTGTCAACTCCTGTTTGCTCAAAGGACTTGTCATAATATTGTGTTCTTTAAATGGAACATCGTGCTTTTTTAACCAAGCCCGAGCTTTTCGACATGATGTACAACTCGGCGATAAAAATAATGTAATCATGTGGTTCACTTCTTTTTTTATATATAACTATCTGACTCTATTATACAAAAAAATTAGGTGCTTGAAAAGCGCTTTTTTGATTTCTCGACGATTTTTCTAAATTTCAGCGAAAAAAAGAAATCCCTTTCATTTTTTCCAAGAAAAAGCTAGAAAAAAGGATTAGGTAAGCTCCTAATCCTTGGTCCAGTTTCGTGAAATTGCTTCATCTTCTTTCAATTGAGCCACTAGTTGATCGATCCCATCGAATTTGACCATTTCTCGTATCTTATCCAACCAATGAATGGTCAAAGTATGGCCATAAATATCTCCAGAAAAATCAAAGAGATTGACTTCGAAACGAAGCTCTTTTCCATCAAAGGTGACATTTTTTCCGACAGAAGCCATGCCTCGATAGATCTGCCCTTTAAAATCAACATCAACTACATAAACCCCATCTGATGGGAGATAGGTCCGGTCAATCGGCGCTAAATTGGCAGTAGGATAGCCAATGGTTCGGCCACGCGCATCCCCATGCACGACGATTCCTCGACTGGATAAAGGGTGACCAAGTAGACGGGCAGCTTCTTGAACGCGTCCTTCCAGGACAGCCTGACGAATGCGGGTCGAACTAATCTTTTCCCCCTGATCCAATACAGGAGAAATGACTTCCACTTGACCATCAAAATAAGCAGCTAAGTCAGAGGCAGTTTTCTTATCAGAGCCAAAACTATAATCAAATCCAGCAATTAAGACCCGAGCTCTCAAGGCTTTGACAAATTGATCAACAAATTCTTTGGCTGTTTTAGAAGCAAAATCGGTCGTAAAATCAATGAGAAAGAGCTCATCCACTCCTAGTTCGTTTAATTTTTGGAACCGATCCTCAGGACTCTGCAAATGAAGCAGTAATTCTGGTTGGTAGCGAACAAAGGCTAACTTAGGAGATTCAGGAAAGGTTAACAAAGCGACCTTCAAGCCTTTTTCACCTGCTATCTGACGCGCCTTTTTAAAGAGTTCTTGATGCCCCAGATGCAGGCCATCAAAGTAGCCCAGAACCAAAACTGTCTCATTCTCCAAATGGATCTGGTTAGCAGTAGTTATCGTACGAATATTCATGAATTTATTGTAACACACTTTCTGTTAGAAAAACTTTTCGAGGTTTGTAAAGTTCTTCTCTTTTTTCTAAAATGGCTACCAATTTCCCTTGGTAAAAAGCAGCTAACTCTCTGGCTTCACTCTCAACAAGAATAAAGCGTCCCACTTGGACTTCGCCAACCTCTTCGACTGTCAGCTCTACTTTTTCAAGATCCCCGGTTCCAATTTCAAGTGGATGAAGGATGCTCAAATCTCCTTGCGCTACTTTTTCTGCCACTTCTTCCAAGGTCAGGGCATCATCCAGTGACAAACCGGCAGCACTGGTCCGTGTCAGATGAGACATATGGGCTGCGTAGCCCAGTTTCTGCCCTAAATCCACAGACAAGGTCCGGATATAAGTCCCCTTGCTGCATTTAACCCGAAAACGAAAACGGGCTAGTCCTTCCTCGTAGCTAATCTCACTAGTGCGCGTAAAGTCATAAATGGTCACTTGCCGGACAGGGCGTTCCACTTCTTCTCCTGCCCGTGCATATTCATATAGCTTGCGTCCATTGACCTTGACCGCTGAATACATAGGCGGTACCTGCTCGATCTCTCCCACCATCTGGGCAATTATGCGATCGACCTCTGCTACATCTAAAGGGGCTTCCACTGGGGTCCGCTCAACAACATCCCCGCTGGCATCTTCTGTCGTGGTAGAAAATCCCAAAGTGATTTCTCCTTCATAGATCTTGCCTTCATCTTGCATGAATTCGACCATCCGGGTCGCCTTGCCAACTGCAATCGGAAGCACTCCTACCACATCTGGATCCAACGTTCCTCCATGACCGATCTTCTTGGTTCCTAGGATTTTTCGCAGTTTAAAGACCACATCATGTGAAGTCATGCCCGCTTCTTTTTTTACATTGATAATTCCGTCCATCTGATTTGCTCTTTCTAACTGATTGTGTGACCATCCGGGCCACCGACCCTTTATTATACCACGAAACGAGACTTCTTGTCCCTCTTTCCCCCTTCCCATGAGCTCCTAAAAAATCCCGTAGCAGATTTCAGACTTTTTAAAATGGGTTTGATACAATAGAAACCGAAAGAAGGTGTAACATATGTTAATGTATGATGTTATTGTGATTGGATTTGGTAAAGCTGGTAAAACACTTGCAGCGAAATTATCAAGCCAAGGAAAAAAAGTCGCTCTGATTGAAAAGAGCAAGTCTATGTATGGTGGTACTTGTATCAATATCGCTTGTATTCCCACCAAGACCTTGATTGTTGCAGCTGAAAAAGGCTTGGATTTTGATCAAGCCATGAATGAGAAAAATGCGGTCACTACTCGTCTCAATGGCAAGAACTACGCAACTATTACTGGAACTGGTGTAGACATTATCGATGCAACTGCTCGTTTCGTTTCTAACAAGGTCATCGAAATTCAAGCTGGAGATGAAAAAGAAGAATTGACAGCTGAAACCATTATTATTAATACTGGTGCTGTGCCAAATGTCCTTCCAATCCCAGGATTAGCTGAAAGTAAATTTGCTGTGGATTCAACCGGTATTCAAGGTTTGGAAAACCTACCTAAACGCCTCGGTGTCCTTGGCGGTGGACCAATTGGATTGGAATTTGCTCATCTCTATAATACCTTGGGCAGCCAAGTAACGGTATTGGATGCTTCTGAAACATTCTTGCCACGGATCGAGCCCAGTATTGCAGCTCTTGCAAAAAGCTACCTTGAAGAAGATGGTATTCAATTCTTGCAAGGCGTTCATACCCAAGAAATCAAAGATGGCCAAAACAGCTTAACGGTTGTCACAGATAAAGGAGACTTCGAGTTTGATATCCTTCTCTACGCAACAGGACGTAAACCAAACACAACTGGACTTGGTCTTGAAAACACAGATATCAAAGTCACTGATCGTGGAGCGATCCGAGTCAACCGTCATTTGGAAACCAGCGTCCCTGGTGTCTTTGCAGTTGGGGATGTCAATGGTGGTCCTCAATTCACCTACATGTCACTCGATGACTTTCGCATCGTCTTCAACTACCTTACAGGCGATGGTAGCTACAATCTCGAAACTCGTAACAATTATGCGACAACACTCTTTATTGCTCCTCCACTGGCCCAAGTCGGCTTGACCGAGCAAGAAGCACGCGACAAAGGGCTTTCAGTCGCTGTTAAAGAATTGCCAGTTGCTGCCATGCCTCGTGGACATGTCAATGCAGACCTTCGAGGTGCCTTCAAAGCCGTGGTCAACCCAGAAACCAAAGAAATTCTTGGAGCGACTCTCTTTGGAGAAGCTGCAGGCGAACTTATCAACCTGATCACCATGGCCATGGACAACAAGATCCCTTACACTTACATCGCAAAACAAATCTTTACCCACCCAACCATGGCAGAAAACCTAAACGATCTCTTTGCGATTTAACTAGAATAAAAACGCTGGAAAATATTCCAGCTTTTTTTAGTTTAAGAATTTACAGACAGCCTCTTGAAATACTTTATTTTCTTCATAAAGAGCATGGCCAGAGTGCTTAAGAATGAGGAGTAGACAACCCGAAATCGCTTTTGCCAGTTCCTTAGATCCGTCCACACCAATCACATCATCTTCAAGCGCACCAAGGACAAAGGTCGGACACTGAATTTCCTTTAAGACCTCAAGGCTATCGTGAGTGAGGCAAGACTGAGACTGAATGGTAATTCGTTTCCCATCCTTAATTCGTCCCAAGCGACCCATGATATTATAAAGCAACCGCCACTTTTGATAGCTCTTTTGCGTGTAGGAGTGCTTTGCAATATCCAGCATGAGATGCTTAAAATTTCCAGATTGACTAAGTTGTTGCCAATGTTCAATTCGTTCTCTAGCAAGTTGACTAGGTTTTGCAGTGGTCACAGCTAAGATGAGCTTTTGAACCTTTTCAGGGAAATCTGCCACCAACCATTGGGCAATCATTCCACCTTGTGAAATCCCCATGACATAGGCGGTATCTAGGTTTAGTGTCTCCATTGCTTCTGCTACATCTGCTGCCATATCCCGCGTCGTATAGCCCTGTCTCAGCTCATTGATTCGAGAAAAAACGTAGATTTTATAGCACTTAGCAAGTAGACGATAAGAGAGAGAAAAGAGCTTGGCCTTTCCTTTAACGGTCTGAAGCCCATCCCCCAACCCTGGTATGATAACGAGAGACTTCTTTCCTTTACCAAAGGTCACATAGTCCATGCTCTTTTCGTTAAAATATAAGGTTTTCCCTTTTGTTGAAGACATTACTTCGTTCCCTCTACTATTTTTTCATGATTTACTTATGTTGAGTTTTTAAATGCAAGGCAAAGCCGGCAGTCACTTTTTCAAATCCAACTGCCTGATAAAACTGATGTGCAGCATTTCGTTCAGCGGTTAATCCACTATTTAAAGCCAGTGCCTCAACTCCTTCTTTTACCGCTTGTTTTTTCAATTCATCGATTAGCCTACTAGCAATTCCTTGTCGTCTTGTTTCTTTTGCAACTGACAAAGCTAAAATACGATAGTAAGATCCATCTGCTTCAAAAAAGAAGAGCTTTGCATAACCTAAGAAACCTAAAATTTCTCCGTTTCTTTCAGCTAGAAGACAGCCATAATGTGGTTGAGAAAGAATCATTTCTAAACGTCGAGACAGCTTAGAAGCGGTCGTTGGATAGCCCAAGTCTTCGTATAAAGACAGTAGGGCTTCAGCATCTTTTATGGTTGCTTTTCGTATCTGCATAGGATCCTCCTAGTCTTCCTTCAAGGCATCAAACTTAGCCTTCATGGTTGGATTCTTCCGAGTCAATTTTTTAACGGAAACATCATCCAATTTATTATTGGCAAGTCGGAGTTGATTTTCTGATGTGGTCAAGAATTTCTTGACTTCTTCCATCCGCTTGATGGCTTTGTCGATTTCATCGATAGCCTTGCCAAAGTTGACCGAAGCCGAATTGTAGTTCTTAGCAAAGGCTACTTTGAAGGCATCCAGGTCTTCTTCAAAGTGGGTGATGTCGATATTTTGTTCACGAACAAGCGCCAATTCCTGCTTGTATTTGAGAGAATTGAGGGCCGCATTACGCAGAAGCCCAATGATCTGGATAAAGAACTGAGGACGGACGACATACATCTTCTCATACTCGTGGCTGACATCGACAATCCCTGTGTTAAAGTAGTCGTTATCTGCTTCAAGCATGGTCACTAAAACCGCATACTCACAGTTCTTTTCTCGACGGTCCTTGTCCAATTCCTTGTAGAAATCCGCGTTCTTATGCTTCTTCTCTGTCCCATCAGCTTCATTCTTCATCTCAAACATAATGGAGATAATCTCCACTCCATTTTCATCACACTCGCGGAAGATAAAGTCACCTTTAGACCCACGCGCAGAGACCTTGTTGTCCTTTTCAAAATAGGCATTTGGAAAGGCAAAACTGCGAACCTTGTTGAATTCACTTTTCGCATACTGCTCCAGACTTTCCCCGATGGCCTTGGTCGACTGTTGGGCCTTAAAATTCTTGTAGAACTCGACCTGTTCATTGGCTGCCTTAAGTTGGGCTTCATAGTTTTGCTTAACAGAAGTCAGAGAAAGCTCGTTTTCTTTTTCTTGTAAGAGAAGCTGATTTTTAACCTGATCCCTTTCTTTCTCCAAGTCAGAGAGTGTCTTTTGCAGTTTGTTCTCATGCTCCAAGCGCAGAGTTGTCAGCTGATTCTCAAGTGCTTGCACTTCTTTTTCCTTCTCAAGTAGGCTTTGACTAGCCGTTTGCTCCACCTCTTTTTTGGCCAATTCTTTTTCAGTATCAAACTGTTGAATCTGGTTCTGTAACTGGGCAATTTCTTGGTCCTTCTTGGCTAACTTCTCTTGTTGCTCATTAAGGGCCTTTTGCTCTGCTAATGCCAACTCTTGTCGAATCCGCTCATGAATTTCCTTGTCAAATTCAGCTGTCCGTACCTGTGACAAGAGTTCGCTGTATTGACTTTCGTTGACTGTAAAGACTTCCCCACAGTTGGGGCACTTGATTTCGTTCATAGCATGCCTCTTTCTCTATTCTAAATATATTATATCATGCCACCAGTAAAATCAAAACCAGCAAACGAAGCTTGCTCCTACTATTTCCCTAGTTTATGACAGTAAATAGAATAAATGAGAGAATTTAAGAAAGCAGAACGATGACCATTAAAACTTCCCGCCGTGAGAAAAGCAGGAGAAACAGATTTGTTTCTCCTGCTCGGTAGATTTGAGACAGAAGGCTCAAATCTAAGGTATGGAATCCCAAAGGGAGTCGCTACCGTCCGCCCTCACCTAAGGGAAGTTTTATAAAACGAAAAAACCAGCAAGCTAGGCTTACTGGTTTCAGTTTATTTCTTCTCAATTGGCGCGACACTAGCCAAGAGTTTTTTGAGACCCACTTCTGGAAAGTTGATCTTGAGCTCTTGGGTACTGCCACTACCAGATACTTCAAGCACAGTTCCTTCTCCCCACTTCTTGTGAAGGGCAATGTCGCCAATGGACCAAGCGACGCTTTCTTTAGCGCTAGAACGGTTGCTATTGACAAAAGGTAGGCTTGATGACGTGAGAGCACTCGGAGCTGCTTGTCTCTTGCGCTCTTGAAGGGCTTGTGACAGGCTCATTCCCTTTCCAAAGGTCGTTCCGCCACCATTACTATAAGAAGCCTTAAAGCTGGTATTAACTGGACGGGCTAATCCTTGGTAGGTCAATAAATCCGAGCTAATTTCATTGATGAAACGCGTTGGCCGGTTGTAGCTAGTCCGTCCAAAGAGCAAACGTGAGTTAGCATTGGTCAAGAAGAGAACCTTCTCTGCCCGCGTGATCCCTACATAAGCCAAGCGCCGCTCTTCTTCCAACTCATCTGGATCCTCAGCCGCACGACTAAGAGGAAAGACATTTTCTTCCATCCCAATCAAGAAGACGACTGGGAACTCCAATCCCTTGGCTGCATGAAGAGTCATCAGGGTCACTTCTGAGGTTTCTTGGGCCCCATCATCTGTATCGGCAATCAAAGCCAAATCGTTCAAGAAGCGACTCAAGGTTTCCACACCTGATTCGTCTTCGACGGTCTCTCCATTTTCATCAAAATTCTTGGTAACAGACAGGAACTCTTGGATATTCTCGATGCGGGCCTGACTTTCCAAATTTCCCTGATTGGTTAGGGCTGTCATATAACCTGTCTTGTCAAGGACTTCTTCGACCAACTCTGTAATGGTCAGCTGGTCCAATCTTTCTCTCAAATCAAGAATGAGATTGGCAAAGTCCCAGATGGCTTGGGCAGCCTTTCCTTTGATGCCTGAGAGCATGATATTGGCTGAAGCATCCAGGAGTGAGGACTCTTGCATTTGAGCAAAATCGCGAATCTTATCCACTGTACCTGGCCCGATTCCCCGCTTAGGTTCATTGATAATGCGCTCAAAACTGATATTGTCACTGAGATTGGCAATCAAGTTCAGATAAGCAATGACATCTCGAATTTCCTTACGGCTGTAGAACTTGGTGCCCCCTACCATGGTGTAAGGAATGTTGGACTTGAGCAGGGCTTCTTCAATGGTCCGTGACTGGGCATTGGTCCGGTAGAGAACCGCAAAATCACGGTGTTTGTAGCCAGCTTCACGACTGAGCTCTTCAATCGTTTTAGCAACAAAGACTGCTTCATCCTGCTCGTCATTAGCCCGGTAATAGACAATCTCTTCCCCGTCTTCATTTTGTGTCCAGAGATTCTTCGGACGGCGGTGGCGATTGTTTTTGATGACATCATTGGCTGCTTGCAAAATCGTCTTAGTCGAGCGGTAATTCTCTTCTAGGAGGACGACCTTAGCTTCCTTATAATCCTTCTCAAAGTCCAGGATATTCTGCATATCTGCTCCCCGCCAGCCATAAATAGACTGGTCCGCATCCCCAACGACACAGATATTTTTAAAACGTGAAGCCAAGAGTTTGACCAACTGGTATTGAGCATGGTTGGTATCTTGGTACTCATCCACGTGGATGTATTGGAACTTCTGCTGGTAATAGGTCAGCACATCAGGATGCTGATCAAAAAGACGCAAGGTCAGCATGATCAAATCATCGAAGTCCACTGCTTCCGACTGACGGAGTTCTTTTTGGTAAGCCTCATAACACTTGGCGACGATCTGAGTATACATATCTCCCGCCTGAGCAGCATAGGCCACTTCATCGATCAAGTCATTTTTGGCATTGGAAATAGTCCCCAAAATGGTCCGTTCATTCCATTTTTTTGGATCTAAATTCAAGGACTTCAAGATCCGCTTCATCAAGGTCCGCTGCTCACCTGGATCGACAATGGTAAAATTGCGATTGTAGCCAATATGATCCGCATCTCGACGGAGGATGCGCACACACATGGAGTGGAAGGTGGCAATCAAGCAATCTTGGGTGGCTGGATTCAACTGATATGCCCGCTCCTTCATTTCCCGAGCGGCTTTATTGGTAAAGGTAATGGCCAAAATATTCCAAGGATTGACCATTTTTTCATCGATTAAGTAAGCGATGCGGTGGGTCAGGACACGTGTCTTACCCGAACCAGCCCCCGCCATGATCAAGAGGGGACCTTCTGTCGTTTGGACCGCCTCTGCCTGGCGATCATTCATACCATTCAATAAAGGATTCATCTCATACTCCTCATTCATTCAATCGTTCTATTATACCACAAAAACCGGCCTAGCTTCTTTTAAAAAAGGACTCATTTGAATTTCCCTTCCAAAAACGATATAATAGTAGCTTAAAGAAAACAGGTTCATATCCGAGGTTGTAGGAGGAAATTTTGGAAAAACCATACAGTAACTTAAAACTGGCTGAACGTGGTGCCATCATCAGTATTTTAGCCTATTTACTACTTTCTTCAGCAAAATTAGCTACCGGCCATTTGCTTCACTCCTCTAGTTTGGTAGCCGATGGATTTAACAACTTATCAGATATTATCAGCAATGCTGCCCTGCTCATCGGGATTCGTCTCGCGCGCCAACCAGCTGACCGTGATCACAAATTTGGTCACTGGAAAATTGAAGATCTAGCTAGTCTAGTCACCTCCATCATTATGTTTTATGTCGGTTTTGATGTCTTACGCGATACCCTCCAAAAGATCTTCAGCAATGAAACAGTTAGCATTGATCCACTCGGTGCTGGTGTCGGAGTAGTTTCAGCCCTTGTCATGCTAGGCGTTTATTTCTACAATCTTCGCTTAGCAACACAGGCCAAATCAAAAGCCTTAAAAGCGGCCGCAAAAGACAATCTTTCAGACGTCGTCACTTCTCTTGGAACGTCGATCGCGATCGCTGCTAGTGCTTTTAACTATCCAATTGTCGATAAGATCGCAGCCATTATCATCACCTTCTTTATCCTCAAAACAGCCTACGATATCTTTATGGAATCTTCCTTTAGTCTTTCAGACGGCTTTGACGATAGTCTCCTCGAAGATTACGAAAAAGCTATTTTAAAACTCCCTAAGATTGCACGTGTGAAATCACAACGCGGACGAACCTACGGAAGCAATATCTATCTGGACGTTGTCTTGGAGATGAATCCCGATCTTTCAGTCTATGAAAGCCATGCGATCACAGAAGAAGTCGAGGATCTTCTGAAAGAAGAATTTGGAGTATTTGACATTGACGTCCATGTAGAACCTAGCTCAATTCCTGAGGATGAGTTGATCGAAAACGTTGAAAAGAAACTCTTGACCTACGAAAAACGCCTCTATGCTAAGCAAGAGTTTGATACATTGCTAGCGGATAATTATACCTTGATTGACGATACCGGTCACGAACACAACAAGGCAGAATTAATAGAGGCTCTCGCAAGCGACCAAGTTCAATTCCAAAACTTTGAACTGGAGTCCATCAGTCAAAAAACCAAACTTATCCGTTATGAACTAGACGGTCAAATCCATACCAGTCTCTGGCGTCGCCACGAAACTTGGCAAAAGATTTTCCATCAAATCACAAATAAAACCGACTAAAAGAGGCTGGGACAAAAGTCCTAGCCTCTCAATTGTTTTTGGATTGTCGAGCAAGACGCAGTGGTTGAGTGGGCTCTACTACGCTGATTTCATCAGCTTTTACAGCCCTACTCAACTGTGCGGAGGTGGGACGACGAAATCGAATTCTAACGAATTACCAATTTCTGTCCCACTCTCTTTTTTACTTGATGTCATCTGTCGCTACATCCGTCCCGAACCACTTCTTAGAGATCTTTTGGAACTGGCCCTTTTGATAAAGTTTTACGAAAGCTTCATCAATTTTTTTCTTCAAGGTTTTATCCGCCTTGCGCACCCCTACCGCAAAGGATTCTGTCTCAAAACCGACAGGAAAGACATTGTAGTCTTTTAAAATTCCTTCCGTTTGCAGATAATAGTTGGCATAGACACGGTCGATTAAGAGGCCATCGATCCGATCATTCTGAAGATCGATCAGCGCCTCGTTGAAACTCTGGTATTGGGTAGCTTTTTGATTTTTAACCTTATTTTTTAAGATTTTAGGATTGGCTTCAAAATCCCTATAGCCGGAAGATCCAGTCTGGGCACCTAATCGTTTCTCTTTCATCCCATCGACTGATTGGATCCCAGAAGCTTTCTTAGTGACCAAGACTTGTTCATTTTTCATATAGGGCTTGGTAAAAGCAACACTTTCCCGACGTTCATCTGTTGCAGAATAGCCATTCCAGATGGTATCAATGGTCCCATTTTTCAGTTCCGTCTCTTTCATATCCCAATCAATGGGTTGCCAGTTGACATGAATCCCATAAGATTCAAAGACTTGATTGGCCAAATCAATATCAAAACCAGCGTAGCTCCCATCTTTTTGCTCAAAACCCATGGGAACGAAAGTATTATCAAAACCAATCGTAATGGACTGCTCTTTTTGGTATTTTTGCCAGTTGTCCACTTTAGGATCACTCACTGTCTGTCCACAGGCAGTCAGAAGAACGAGACTAAGGACACCTAGCAGCCATGGTATTACTCGTTTCATAGTCTCCTCCTATTTAGACTCAACCTTGAGAAGAACATCCGCAATTGCTTCTGCAAATGGAATATCATGGGTAACAACGATCTGAGTCATCCCCAGTTCACGGTTTTGCAAGATTAGCTTCTCAACTTCTAATCGCAATTCTGGATCCAAGGCCGAAGTCGGCTCATCATAGCCAATAATTTCTGGATCGATCATCATAGCACGAGCCAATGCCACCCGTTGCTTCTGACCACCAGATAGAGAGAAGGGATAAGCATCCGCATGTTGTTCGAGTCCCAAACGCTCCAGTAAACTCATGGCTTTTTTACTCGCTTCTTCCTTAGTCACATTCATGGTCTTAACAGGAGACAAGATAAGGTTTTCCATGACCGATAAATGTGGAAATAATTGAAAATCTTGAAAGACAAAACCGAGAAGATTTCGTTTTTCTAAGGCATCCAGAGGCAAGTTTTCACCATTGTAGATGATCTGACCAGAATCAATGGTTTCAAGACCAGCTAACATGCGAAGCAAGGTGGTCTTTCCTCCTCCAGAAGGTCCAACAATGGCGACGATTTGTTTTTCAGGAACGAGAAGATTGAAATCTGATAAGATCTGCTTATCCCCAAACCGTTTCGAAATTTGTTTTAATTCTAACATATGCTTCTCCTCCTATTTATAATATGAAAAGTTCTTTTCAACTCGCTTGGCAATGATGGTCACGATCCCAATGAGGATTAAATAAATAGCTCCCGCTAAAAACATGGGTGCTAGACTGGCATCACGATTGGCTGCCGTCCGACTAGCCAGGATCAAATCACTAATTCCCAGAGCATAGACCAAGGAGGTATCTTTAATCAAGGACATGACTTCATTGAAGACACTTGGAAGAACGATCTTCACCACCTGAGGCAAAATGATATAGCGAATTGTTTGCCATGAACTCAATTTTAAGACCTTGGCCGCCTCATACTGACCTGTCGGAATGGCGACAATTCCTCCACGGATGATTTCTGCAAAATAGGCTGCATAATTGAGAGTGAAGGCTATGATAGCTGCAGGCAACCGATCAATTCGAATCCCAATACTTGGAAGGACGTAATAAATAAAGATCAACTGAAGCAAAAGAGGGGTTCCTCGCATGATCCAGATATAAATTGTTAGGAGTCCATGCAGGATCTTTGAGCGCAATTGAAGCAAAAAGGAAACAACGATTCCTAGTGGAATCGATAAAATCAATACGAAAGCAAACACTTGCAAGGTGAGGCTTGCTCCCTTTAACAAACTTGGTAAAATTTCCAAAGCATACTGCATAGCATTCTCCTCCTAAAAAATTATTTAATGAACATCTTACCACAAAAATGGAAAAAAAAACTAGTTCATATTGATATTTATAAAAAAAAATAGCCTTTCGGCTATTCTTCTACTTTTATAAATCCAAATTTATTGAGGGGATAGAGACGCAGATTCACGACTCCTTCGATCTGATTTTTATGGATATACCCAAATTCCCGACTATCTTCTGTATCCCCACGGTTATCATTTAAAACCAAGTAAGTATCCGATGGTACGCGGCCAGCCTTGGTTCCCTTTAACTCTGATAAGAAGAAATCATCCGTATAATACCCATTACTCGTTGGAGCCGCCAAGTGTTTATTCAGTATTTTATTTAGGTAAGGTTCTGGTGTTGCCTGTCCATTCAAATAGAGGACGTCATCTACGTAGCTGACTTCGTCGTTTTCTTTGGCAATGACACGTCCAAGGTATTCTTTTCCACCGACCTTGTATAAGACCAAATCACTGCGATCTACCTGAGCATTTCTAGTCGCTACCACAAGATCTCCAGTTTTCACAGAAGCATTGGCCATTTTATCATTGATACTAAATGGATGAAATACAAAAATTCGAAGCAAAATCAGTGCCAAAACCAGTACACCAACAATGATGACATTTCTAATTAAATCTCTCCTTGGCATGTATGTCTCCCTTCCTTTTTATTTATTATACCATGTTTTTGATCTTTAAAAAAGAGAAAGTAAGCATTAGTGAGAATTCTTATCAACACACTACAGAAGAAAAAGAAAAACCTCGCGGCCGATCCTTTCGGACCAACCAGCAAGGCTTTAAGATCAAACTGTCTATTAACGTACTGTACGGATACGCATTGTGTTTGTACGAACTGCTTCACCAAGTGGTACACCTGCAACGATAACGATATCATCACCAGATTGTACAAGACCAGCTTCAACTGCTTTGCGTTCAGCAATTTCAAACATGTCATCAGTTGATGATGGAGCTTCTGTCAACATTGGGATAACACCCCAGTTCAACATCAATCCACGTTCTGTCAATTCGTCAAATGTCAATGCCAAGATATCAGCATTTGGACGGTATTTAGAAATCAAACGTGCTGTGTGACCAGTCTTAGTAAGAGTTACAACCAATTTGATGTCCATTGAGTTTGTAGCATCTTTAACAGCTGAAGCCATAACTTCTGTCTTAGAGTTACGTTCAAATGAATCTGAGTTCAAACGTCCATATTCTTTAAGAAGAGTTTGAGCGTTCTTGTCAATTGTAGCCATTGTTGTAACTGACTCAAGTGGGTATTTACCGTTTGCAGATTCACCTGAAAGCATTGTAGCATCAGTACCATCGATAACAGCGTTGAAAACGTCAGATACTTCAGAACGAGTTGCACGTGGTTTTTCAGTCATTGTTTCAAGCATGTTTGTTGCAGTGATAACAACTTTACCAGCAGCATTCACTTTAGTGATAATCATTTTTTGGTAAACTGGAACCATTTCAAATGGTACTTCGATACCCATGTCACCACGAGCAATCATAATACCGTCTGCAGCTTCAATGATTTCATCTAAATTATCGATACCTTGTTGGTTTTCGATCTTCGCAAACAATTGAACGTGACCGTTACCAGTTTCTTCACAAATTGCACGAACTTCATTTACGTCTTTTGCAGTACGTACGAATGAGATCGCGATGAAGTTGATACCTTGTTCCAAACCGAAGCGGATATCGTCGTTATCGCGTTCAGCAAGTGCTGGGAAAGGAATCTTAGTGTTAGGGATGTTCACACCTTTTTGTTTAGCAATGATACCGTCGTTTTCAACTTCAACAACAAATTCACGCTTTGCAGGGTCTTTTTCTACAACGCGAAGACCCAATTTACCATCATCAACCAATACTTGGTGTCCAACTTCAACGTCATCAAAGATGTCAAGCGCACCAGCAACGTTCAATGCGATAACGTCACGAGTTGATTTGATGCCTTGTTTTGTAGCAACGCGAATACGTTCACCAGTTTTGTATGAGTACTCTTTAGCTTCGCCTTCGAACAATTCAGTACGGATTTCTGGACCTTTAGTATCAAGAAGGAAACCAACTTTTTTACCAGCGATTTCTTCTGCACGTTTAACAGTCGCCATACGTTCACCTTGTTCTTGGTGGTCACCGTGTGAGAAGTTGAAACGGAAAGTGTTAGCGCCAGCTTCGATCAATTTAGCAATGTTTTGTGCTGAAGCTTCAACATCCAGTTTTTCAGCCCAGTATCCATCTTCACCAAATTTTTTACCACCACGGATTTCTACCGCAGGACCCAAAGTTGCAACGATTTTTACACGTTTGTTCATGATATATATGACTCCTTTTTAAATATATCTGTCTTTTTAAGACAAGGTTAACGAATTTATGAAATAAAATTAAATTGAAGACAAGCTACGGTTCAACTCGGCAAGACCAAGATCAGCTTTATGTGGATTGTTTACCACAATCTTACCATCTTCTGTCAAGCTAAAGAGGGCTCCTTCTTCTGCTTTACCAAGGATTGGGTTTTCCACCATTTTTTCATTACGGATACCAACGGCTACACCACCGATTCCTTGTTTCAACAATTTAACAGCGTGTGCTCCCATACGTGAAGCAAGAACACGGTCACGCGCAGTCGGTGAACCACCACGTTGGATGTGACCAAGCTCAGTCACACGAAGGTCACTTTCATCACCAGCTTCTTTCAACGCTTTACCAAATTCATCTGCAGACATCACGCCTTCAGCCAAGATAATGATGTTGTGGGTACGACCTTTTGCGTAACCTTCTTTGATGCTCTCAACAACTTCTTCGATCTTGAATCCTTCTTCAGGGATGATGATTTCATCTGCACCAGATGCAATCCCTGCCCAAAGAGCGATATCTCCAGCATTACGTCCCATAACTTCAATTACGAAAGTACGGTGGTGACTAGATGAAGTATCACGGATCTTATCGATCGCGTCCATTGCAGTTGTGACTGCCGTATCAAAACCAATTGTAAAGTCAGTTCCGACGATATCGTTGTCGATCGTACCAGGAAGACCCACAGCTGGGAATCCAAGCTCAGTCAAGCGCATCGCACCATGGTAAGAACCATCTCCACCAATAACGACAACACCTTCGATCCCGTGTTTCTTCAATTGCTCGATCCCTTTTAATTGACCTTCGCGTTGTGCGAATTCAGGGTAACGAGCTGAATGAAGGAAGGTACCACCACGGGAAATAATATCTCCAACAGATGAGGCGTCAAGGGGCTGAATTTTACCAGCAACCATTCCCGCATATCCATCATAGATACCGAAAACTTCCATTCCTTCTGAAATTGCTTGACGAACAACTGCACGGATGGCAGCATTCATACCAGGGGCATCTCCACCACTAGTTAAAACAGCAATACGTTTCATTTCGTTGTTTGCTCCTTTTTTTCTTTTACATTCTACGTAATTATAACACAAAGAAGACTAAAATTCTCGTATTTTTCGCAGTTTTTACCGATAAATCGTTTTCATAACGAGATTCTTTAATTCATCTTCCAATTCTTTGTTTTTCTGGACGGTATAGCCCTTCAATTGAAGAGTTTTTTTCTCGTCTTCATAGCGTAATATCACAGGATATGGGCCCGGATATTTTTTCAAGATAGAAAGAATCGTTTTATCCTGACGATGATCGAGCAACTGGATCCAGAATTTTTCATTGGTCGCTAGTTGTGCCTCTGCTAGAATCATCTGCAAGCGCCCATCACGCTCTTGTATCTTCCCTGTCAAGTAATAAAAGCCACCTTCTTTTATCAAGGAGGAAAATCGATTGTAGGTTTCAGGGAAAAGGGTCACATCCAATTTTTTCTTGGTATCACTGACTTGTAAGAAAGCCATGAGATCACCTGACTTGGTTCGAATGGTTCGAATGTTTTGTACCTCAATGAGAATGCGTGCCTGCTCTCCTTGAACTAATTGAGAAATTGGTTGGATCTCATAGGGACTCATTTGCCCAATCGCAACCAATGGGTGAGTACTGAGCCCGACGCCAATAATGGCCTCTTCCTTCTCATATTTTTCAGCCTGGCTAAAGTCCTCCGCTTCTGTCCAGGAATAGTTAGAATCCGCAAACAAACTGCCTAGCTCATCAGCAAAGACAAACAAATTCGGCAAATTGTGAAGCACCTTGCGCCTATTTTTTTCAAAAATATCAAACAATCCAAGCTCCACTAAAGGTGTTAACAGAGGTAATTTATGATACTGATTGGGGAGGCGTAAAATAAAATCTTCGACACTTTCAAAGGGACGATTATCAATGATCCAATACGCTAAATCTCTCGGGAGTCCCTTGATATTTTTCATGCCCAAGTAGATTTTTCGATCCTGGAACTTATCTCTGTAAGGGATGGTATTGATGGATAATGGTGCGACTTTAAAATCAAACTGGAGAGCATCTGTCAGATAATCGCTGCTCGAATAATTGAGCATGACATCAAAGAAAACATCTGGATAATGGACCTTGAAATAGGCCATCTGAAAGGCCAAGGCAGAATAGGCATAGGCATGGGAACGGTTAAACCCATAGCCTGCGAATTTTTCCATGATCGCAAAGACCTCTTTAGCTTTTTCTTCCGTATGCCCAAGTTTAAGAGCACCTGTGACAAAATCGTCTTCCATCTTGTGCATTTCAGTCGCATTTTTTTTGCCCATGGCCCGACGTAAGATATCGGCTTTCCCTAGGCTAAAGCCTGCAAAACGCTGGGCAACCTGCATGACCTGCTCTTGGTAGAGCATGATCCCATAAGTGGGCCGTAAGATTTCTTCAATAGCTGGATCCAGAATGTCAACTTTTTCTTGGCCGTGCTTTCTTTTAACAAAATTATCAATGTAATCACTAGCTCCTGGACGATTGAGAGAAGTGGTCGCTACCACTTCTTCGAAATGATTGGGTCTCACACGTCTCAAAAGGCGAATGGCTCCAGCCTGTTCAAATTGGAAAATCCCCTTGGTATCCCCAGCAGCAAATAAGGCCAAGGTTTCTGGATCTTCTAAATCAATGGCTTCAATCACGATCTCTTCTTGGTACTTTTCATAGACGGCTTCCTTCATTTTTTGAACAAAGGTTAAGTTTCGCAGACCCAAAAAGTCCATCTTCAATAGACCATTGGCTTCAACCGCATGAGCATCGTACTGGGTGACAAACATGTCTTCTCCATACTTGAGAGGAATGTGATCCGTCAAATCCTGATCACTCATCACAACACCCGCCGCATGGATCGAGGTCTGTCTAGGTTGGCCCTCAATTCTTTTGGCAATTTCAAAGCCACGTTCAAATTCTGCTCGGCTATGAATCACTTGTCGAAAAGCTAGATTCTGTTCATACGCGGTTGTCAACGTATCTCTAAACCCAATCCGCTTGGTAATGGAGGTTAATTCGTACTCTGGTACCCCAAAACGTTTAAAAACATCTCGAATGGCTTGTTTGGCCCCAAAGGTTGAAAAGGTCACGATCTGAGCCGCATGGTAACTCCCATAACGGTCTCTCACATAACGGATAAATTCTGGACGATAGATATCAGGAATATCAATATCAATATCCGGCATGGTATAGCGCTCCACATTTAAAAAGCGCTCAAACAGAAGGTTCTTCTCCACTGGATCAATCCCTGTAATCTCCAGGGCATAAGCTACCAGTGAGCCTACAGCAGACCCACGCCCCATTCCCATATAATATCCCTGACTTCGTCCGAAACGAAGAAGATCCCAGACAATCAAGAAATAATCATCAAAGCCCATTTGGTGAATAATGTCTAATTCATGCTCCAAACGTTCTTGATAGACCGGACTAGTCAAGTTCTTTCGAAGAAGACCCGCTTGAGCTAATTCTCTCAATTCCGCAACAGCTGGTTTCTGAGGATTGAAGCGAGGCAATTTCAACTGAGTATCAATGTCGTATCGAATTCCTTGGACAAGTTTTTCAAGATTTGTGAGGGCTTGAGGAAATCGCTCAGCAAAATCATTCTGTAACTCCTGAGGAGTTTTTAGGACAGTTCTAGGATCAATTTGTCCTGTTTCTGTCAAGCTTTGATTGTCCTTGATGGCCGCGAGCATCTGCATGGCTTCCATATCTTCCGCCTCAAAAAAACGCACAGTATGAAGCGGGAGCACAGGGTGACTAAACTCTTGGTCCGGCGTATCGGCAAAAACTCCGATGAAGTAATCTAGACCAAGCGGTATGTCTTCACTAGCAAAAGGCGCTGGGACAATGACCGCTACTCCTTCTGTGAGGTGCTTCACATCTTCCCAATTGTTTTTCCCCATCATTTTGACGGTCGACATCTTCATCAGATTCTGGTAGCCTTTCGTTGACAGGGCCATCATCCGAAACGGAATTGTTTCATTGTCTACTTTTAGTCCAATTTCTAAACCGACCAAGGGGCTGAGATTGTGGGCCTGACAGGCTTCGATAAATTCATAAGCACCATACAAATTATCTACATCCATGATTCCCAATGCGCCATACCCCATGCTTTTAGCCACTTGGACATAGTCTTTTATGGTCACAAGACTTTCCATAAAGGTATAGACTGATTTGGTATCTAGCTGTATAATCACTTTTTCTCCTTTCTGCATTGTCTATTTTGGTGCCTCCTTTGGTAACTCCTTTTTGTACAAAAAAACACCACTGCTACACAATGATGTCTCAACAACGGAAGACATGGGATTCGAACCCACGCACGCTTTTACACGCCTACCGCGTTTCCAACACGGCCTCTTAAGCCTCTTGAGTAATCTTCCATGAATAAAAATATGGAGCCGGTGGGAGTCGAACCCACGTCCAAACACCTGCCAGCATATTTGTCTACAACCATAGGTTATGTCTTAGTTTAACAGCTACATGACACATAACTCAAGCCCTGTACCTGCGAGTCTATCAATCTCTTATCTAACTCCTAGACCAAGCTAGATCGTATCTCGCTATAATTAAGACCTGTCATCAAACACGAGCGATTCGAATCGGGTCACGCATGCTGGTGTTTAGGCAGCTAAAGCGTAAGAATTATTATTTTTTGCAGTTATATTTAACTGGCGTTTTACATCCGCTAGATGAGTTGCAAAATATGCCTCATAATGCCTGTCGAATCCGTAACGACCCCAAAACGAATACAATTAGTATATCAAAATGTAGCCAAAAATGCAAAAGAAAAAAATTGAACAAGAAGGCTTCCACCGGGAAGCTCCTTGTTCAATTAACTGTTCTTATTGAAGATTCAACTTGTACTTGCTGATATAGTGAATCGTGAAGTACATAGAAACAATCTTGATGACTTCATAGATAAGACCTGGGATGAAGTTAGGTCCAAATTCATCAATATTTCCATAAACCAATGCAGACCCAACAGCATATGAATCTTTTAATGGATTGACTGCTGTACCGATGATACTTAAAACAAGGCACAAGAGAAAGAAAAACAGAATAGCCTTCAATCCACGACGATTTTGGAAGAGTTGGCCAAGTGCGATCGATACATAAAATAGGAAGATCCCTGAAGCTGTGGTAAAAATCCACCAAACGATAATCCAATAAGCAATTGAATGACTAAAAGCCTCAGCGATAATACTAAATACAGGAGAGAGGTCTTGTCCAATGACAGCGCCCATCACAAGTATTGTGATAAAACCACTCAAAAATAGAAGGAATAGGCAGTAAAGACTCGCTACTAAAGCTCCCACAAATTTAGATAAAATGATCGCATGCGGGCTAGCTGGAAGGGTCCAGGTCAAGTAACCTTCGCGTCCGTATAAGTTGGAATAGAAACGACGGATAATAATATAGTAGTTACTAAGATAAAGACCAATGACTCCTCCAAAAATGAGAATCCCAAGAGTCCCCGTTATGATTTGCATACTATTGGTTTCCATATTCACAAAACCGTTTGTAGCACTTCCACCAATAACACCTGTAATCACTGACAAACCTAGTGCGATCAGGGTGATCAATAAATACCACTTAGCTGTCGATTTAAATTCATATTTTAATAATTTACCAAACATGGGTTCCTCCTAATAAACACGGAATTGATCACGGAAGATCTCATCGATTGATTTTCCGTGTTGATTGCGCATAACAGTCGTATTTTCATGCAAGAGGATTCTTCCTTGGTTGATGAAAATGGCCTCATCCAAAACTTGCTCAATATCCGCAATCAAGTGAGTAGAAATCAAGACAGAAGAGTTTGGACGTCTGTTTTGAATAATGGTCCGCAAAATATAATCACGCGCTGCTGGGTCAACCCCACCGATTGGTTCATCAAGAACATACAAGTCAGCTTCACGGCTCATCACCAAAATCAATTGCACTTTTTCCTTGTTCCCTTTTGAAAGGCTGTTCAATTTTTGATTTGGCTGCAAATGCAAATCGTTGAGCAATTGGTAAGCTCGTTGGACATTAAAATCTGCATAAAAATCTTGGAAATAGTTAATAGCATCAATAATTTTCATATTTTCATTCAGATAAGTTGTATCTGGCAAATAGGAAACCACTTTTTTAGAAGCTGGGGATGGTAATTGCCCATGAATATAGATATTTCCAAGGCTTGGTTGCAACAAACCATTAATCAATTTAATGATGGTTGTTTTCCCACTACCATTGGGACCCAAAAGGCCAATAATACGGCCAGGTTGGATGTTCAAACTAACATCCATGAGAGCAACTTCATGCCCATAATTCTTTGTCACATGGTCCAAGTAGACCAAAGGATACTGATTCATGTAAATCTCCTTTATTTTCTATTTATGCTATTATACCCTGTCCCCTTGATGATTGCAACTTTATCTGAAAATTTGCTAAGAATTTGTAAATACTTGTTCAAAAAAATAGGGATAAATAAATCAGAGGTTAGGGAAACCCCAACCTCTGATTTATTTTGATGCATAGAATGTTTAACTAATTCCAAGTGCGATCCGTGCATAACGGCTCATCTTTTCAACCGTCCAAGCAGGGTACCAGACCAACTTCACATCCACAGATGTCACTTCTTCTACTTCTGCTAAAACATCATGAATCTGATCTGTCAGAAGGTCCGCTAATGGACATCCCATGGTCGTTAGAGTCATATCAATGATGGTTGCTCCAGTTTCACCGTCAAAATGGATCTCGTAGACAAGACCTAAATTGACAATATCAATCCCAAGCTCAGGATCGATTACCTCTTCCAAAGCATTTAAAATTTTATTTTTAATTTCTTCAATTTGCTCAGTTGTATATGCCATATGACTTCCTTTTTCTGCTATTTACTCTCGATAGAATTTCTTGGCTCGGGTTAAAAATGTCCACTGGACATTTTTAATCCTCTATAAAGTCACGCAATGGTTTGCTTCTGCTTGGGTGGCGGAGTTTGCGGAGGGCTTTGGCTTCGATCTGACGGATCCGTTCACGGGTCACATTGAAGACTTTCCCCACATCTTCCAAGGTCCGCATTTTTCCATCATCCAGACCAAAACGAAGACGCAAAACATTTTCTTCCCGGTCTGTCAGGGTATCGAGGACTTCATCCAATTGTTCACGTAGAACCACACGAGTGGTGTAGTCTACTGGATTTTCAATCACTTCGTCTTCGATGAAATCTCCCAAATGGCTATCGTCTTCTTCTCCGATTGGAGTTTCAAGAGAAACAGGCTCTTGAGCAATCTTCAAGATTTCACGCACCTTGTCTGGTGTCATATCCATACGTTCAGCGATTTGTTCAGGTGTTGGATCTTGTCCCAATTCTTGCAAGAGATTGCGTTGCTCACGAACCAACTTGTTAATGGTTTCCACCATGTGAACAGGAATCCGAATGGTACGCGCTTGGTCTGCAATGGCACGAGTGATGGCCTGACGGATCCACCAAGTAGCATAAGTAGAGAACTTGAACCCTTTGGTATAGTCAAACTTATCAACCGCCTTCATCAAGCCCATGTTTCCTTCTTGGATCAAATCCAAAAATTGCATCCCACGACCAACGTAACGTTTCGCAATGGATACAACCAAACGAAGGTTGGCTTCTGCTAGACGTTGCTTAGCTTCCAAGTCACCTTGTTCCACCAAGATAGCCAATTCTTGTTCTTCTTCATTGGTCAAAAGAGGAACAACCCCAATTTCTTTCAAGTACATCCGTACCGGGTCATTGACCTTAGCAGAGTTGCTTCCAAGCAATTCCTCATCTGACAACTCTGGCTCTTCCTCATTGTTCAACACACGCGCACTTGGGTTGCCGTCTTTATCAGTGATCGAAATCCCTGCATCTTGAATGCGTTGCAAAAGATCTTCAATCCCATCTGCATCTAGCGTGAATGGAATAACCAATTGGTCATTAATTTCATCATCTGTTGCAGTTCCGCTTTTCTTGTGGCTACGAATAAATTCTGCAATTTGAACGTCCAATGTTGTAATATCTTTTTGTTCTTTAGCCATTCTTACTCCATTCTTCTTTTTTGAGCGATTAAACGCTCGAGTTCCAATAAAGCCTTTTCCGCATCCCCTATTGAGGAAGCTTCCTTCACTTTATTTCCAATTTGTTGACTTTCTTTGCGAAGAAGCTCACGATTCCGTGTCGCTTCTACTTCTTCTAACTCACCATCTGCTATCTCATCTGGTAAATCTTCTTCTAACATGCGGTACCAGGCGTGCTGGACCCCTTCAGGCTGCTCGGATAGATCCTGAGAGGTGACTTCTCCATTTTGACAGAGCAATTGATACAAGATCTGTAACTCCGGCGTGTCGAAGGTAAAATCAGGTCGCAAACGGTAATCATTGAGGACCATTGGAAAATCCTTCATCCTACTTAATAAATGATTTTCCGCCTTGATCAAGCGCGTCATCCCACGATTCGGCAGGAGCTCCACTGAAAAATTCGACGTTTTTGATCGTCCACCTTCTTGCGCTTCTTGCCGTTGATGCAAGCGACTATTATTGACAATCTGCTCAATCTGCAAGTAATCAAAGTCCGGCAATAAATCGGCCAACTTATAAATATAGGTGTTTTGCGCTGTAATAGAACGCGTCTGAGCGATCATCGGTGCCAACTTTTCGACAAACTCAATTTGCGCTTGCAAGTTCTCAATATACTGGGGTTTCCAGTAGTGCATCAAGAATTCAACCTTACTGATCCGAGAATTCTTCAAGAGGGTAGCTAGATCTTCTGGGGACGTCTTTTTGAGGTACTCATCAGGGTCCATCTGATCTGGGATACGGACGATCTCCAACTCCAGATCCTGCAAGACATCCAAGGCCTTAGCTGTTGCTTCAAGCCCTGCCTTATCTCCATCATAGGTCAAGATGACCTTTTTAGTAAAATGAGACAGGTGCTGGACATGCTCTGGTGTCAAGGCTGTCCCCATAGAGGCGACTGCATTTTCTATCCCAGCTCGATAAGCTGCAATGACATCCATAAAGCCTTCCATGATATACATTTCATGTTTCTTTTTGGCGCTCGTTTTGGCTTGATCCAAATGATAGAGTTCATAACTTTTATTAAATAGACGGGTACTACGACTATTCTTGTACTTGGCTTGATGACTACCATCCTCCGTCATTTTCCACAGCCTACCAGAAAAGGCAATGACCCGTCCACTATCATCCGTCAGGGGAAACATGATCCGATCCTGAAAGGCATCAAAAACCGTTCCAGCATCTGAGATTGTAAACAAACCTGAATCGGTAATGACTTTCTCAGAGAATTTCTCAGAGAGATTTCGATAGAGATAATTTCCTTCTGCAGGTGCTAAGCCCAATTGAAAATGTCGGATCACCTCATCCGTCAGACCCCGTTCATGCAGATAGTTTCGCGCTTCTTCCCCCATCTTGGTCGTCATCAAAATCGCCTGATAAAACTTACTAGCTTCCTGATGAATCTCATAAAGTTCTTGGTTTGGATTGACAGACGCTGGTTGGGCCGGCCTTGCCTGGTACTGAAGCGCAATGCCAGCCTTGTCTGCTACGATCTGGACCGCATCCATAAAGGCGACTCCACGGTAGTCTTCAATAAACTTAAAAACATCTCCAGAGCGACCACATCCGAAACAATGGTAAAACTGCTTGTCTTCAACGACATTAAAGGAAGGAGTCTTTTCACCATGAAAAGGACATAGGCCTAAAAAGTTACGGCCAGCCTTGGTCAAGGAAACAACTTCTCCAATGACTTCAACAATGTTTACACTGTTTTTAATTTCTGCAATGAGCTCTTTATCAACCATAAACAGTGCCTCCATTTTACCATAGATTATCACTTTATATTTTATACTAAAAGTTAGTAAAAGTAAATTTTTTCCTACCTATTTCACACAGAAAAGAAAAGATTTTCAACCTTTATCACTAATTTAAAAAAATTAGGCATATTTCTTGTCAGTCAAATTTTTTTCCGTTATACTAACTTAGTATAAAATTATTATGAAAGGACATATAAACGTTATGTTGAAAGAATTAAAAGCCTTCCTCCTTCGTGGAAACGTTGTTGATCTTGCTGTCGCAGTTATCATTGGAGCTGCTTTTGGAGCTATCGTAACATCACTCGTTAACGATATCATTACACCACTTATTTTGAACCCTGCTTTGAAAGCTGCTCGTGTTCAAAATATTGCACAATTGTCATGGAACGGTGTTGCATACGGTAGCTTCTTGAGCGCTGTGATCAACTTCCTTGTTATCGGTACAGTACTTTTCTTCGTTGTTAAAGCTGCTGAAAAAGCTCAAAACTTTGGAAAAAAAGAAGAAGCTGTCGAAGAAGAAGCTCCTGCTCCAACTCAAGAAGAGTTGCTTGCAGAAATCCGCGACTTGCTTGCTAACAAATAATCATTAAAAGATCCGATCTTCTAAGTAGAAGGTCGGCTTTTTTGTCTTTCTTGTTTAAGAGAAACAAAAAACAGACCGAAGTCTGTTCCTGTATTCAATTAGAATTTTTTACGTTTACGAGCTGCTTCTGATTTACGTTTACGTTTTACAGAAGGTTTTTCATAGAATTCACGTTTGCGTGTTTCTTGAAGAGTACCAGCTTTAGTAACCGCACGTTTGAAACGACGAAGAGCATCGTCAAGAGATTCATTCTTACGTACTACTGTTTTTGACATATTTTTCACTCCCTTCAAGCCTAAAATCTTAATTATTTTATCATACTTGAAAGATCCTGTCAAGATATTTTGAAATTTTTCTAGTCTTCTTAACCTTCATTCCATTTCCTTTTTTCCGACTTTTTCATTCCTCCTATTTTATGATACAATGGAAACAAAGAAAACCCTGAAGGAGATACCATGTCAGAAATTTATGATATTACGATTGTTGGGGGCGGACCAGTTGGTCTGTTTGCTGCTTTTTATGGCAATATGCGCCAAGTTAAAGTCAAACTGATTGATTCCTTACCTCAACTTGGAGGGCAACCAGCCATTCTCTATCCAGAAAAAAATATCCTCGATGTACCTGGATTTACTAATTTAACTGGTGAAGAATTGAGCAATCGCTTGATCGAGCAAGTCAAACGATTTGATACACCAATCTTCCTCAATGAAACTGTAGAAAAAATTCAAAAAGAAGGTGACCTCTTCACTATCACTACTTCTCGCCAAGTACATCAGTCTAAAGCAGTCATCATTGCTATGGGTGGCGGTTCCTTTAAACCACGTGCCCTTGACATTGAGGGAGCTGAAGACTTTGATAACGTCCACTACCATGTTTCAAACATCCAGCAATATGAAGGACAGCAGGTGACCGTCCTTGGTGGTGGGGACTCTGCTGTGGACTGGGCTCTTGCTTTTGACAAGATTGCTTCAACTACAATCATTCACCGTCGGGACAACTTCCGCGCCTTGGAACATAGTGTAGAAGAACTCAAACAATCTTCTGTCAACATCAAAACACCATTTGTTCCTAGTCGCTTGATTGGAGAAAATGGTCATGCCACACACCTTGAAATCACAAAAGTTAAATCCGATAAAACTGAACTCCTCCCGATTGATCACTTATTTGTCAACTATGGCTTTAAATCTTCAATCGGAAACTTGAAAGAATGGGGTGTAGAATTGCAACGCCATAAAATCAAGGTGAACCAAAAACAAGAAACCAGCCTTCCTGGAATTTATGCCTGTGGAGACTGCTGCTTCTACGAAGGAAAGATTGATCTCATCGCTACAGGTCTGGGGGAAGCTCCAACAGCCGTAAACAATGCCATCAACTATATCTATCCAGATAAGAAAGTCCAACCAACGCATTCAACCAGTTTATAATAAAAAAGGCCTTTGGCCTTTTTTAAATTGAAGTCAAACTATTTTAAGTTAATCGATTCTGCAAAGAAGTAAAAATGAGTTCCTATTTTTAGTATGAATCAAGAAAATACAAAAACTTTCCGCTGTGAGAAAAGTGCCTGAAACATTACGTTTCAGGCACTCGGGAGTTTTGAGACATTAGGCTCAAAACTAAGTCATGGAACTTCTATGAAGTTCGCTGACGTCCGTACTCACCTAAGGAAAGTTTTTAAAAAGACTTTATCCTCATTATGAAAGGCCTTTGGCCTTTTTTATTTGTCTAAATCGTCTGCGATCTTATTGATCTTACGCAAGCGGTGATTGACACCGCTTTTTGAAATAGGTTTTTGCAAACTATCAGCGATCTGCTGGATGGAATAATCTGGATGGTTCATCCGGATATAGGCAACTTCTTGCAGGTCACTTGGTAAGCTTCCTAGACCGACCGTATCCACAATTTTACTAATATTATTAATGGTTTTCATGCTAGCTGTGACTGTCCGCTGAATGTTGGCCATCTCGGCATTATTGGCCCGATTGAGGTCATTGCGCGTCTCTCTCATGACCTTGATAGACTCAAATTCCTGCATGGCTTGCATGGCCTCTACTACAATGAGAAAATCAATAATATCTTCCGCTCGTTGCAGATAGGTCACCACTCCTTTTTTCCGCTCGATGGTTTTTGCATCTAGTAAAAATCCTTGCATGAGAAGGGCAATTCCTTCCGCGTGGTCTGTATAAACAGAATGAATTTCCAGCTGGTACTTCCCTTTTTCAGGATCCTTGATGGAACCACTCGACAGAAATGCCCCCCGAAGATAAGCACGACTAGCTGCTTCATCTTCTAAAACACTAGCATCAATACCTGTCTCAATCCCAAAGAAGGCATCTGCCAAATGTAAGTCAGCCAGAATCTCTTCCACCTTTTCATCCAAGAATACTGTATAGACACGATTTTTTTTCAAATTGGTTTTTTGGTGGTGGCGAATATCCGATTTGGCCTCATAGAAATGATGCAACAATTCATAGATATGGCGGGCAATCTTGGCATTTTCTGTCGTCACCGAGAGCGTCAAGCCCCCCATTGAAATCCCAAGACTTCCAGACATCTTGATAATGGCAGCCAATTCACTCTTTTCAAATCGCTTGAGAGACAATAATTCTTCTTTTACACGAACCGTAAAACTCATTTTCTCACCTGCACGATCTGCATCAGCTCTTCGACCACTTTTTCGCCATCATGAAAGGCTCCTCCATTGACCAACTTCAAGAAATCAGAAGAAATCACTTGGGGAACTTGCGAGTGCAGCCCCTTGAAATCGTGCTCTACCTGCACCAAGTATTCATCAAATTTGTTACTGTTCATGTAAGCTGCGGGAACCTGATTGATATTGACAAGGACGGTATCGATGAACTTCTCTCCCAAATGTTTATGGAGAACGGCAACGTGGTCACTGTCTGTGAAATGCTCGGTTTCTCCTCTTTGGGTCATGATGTTACAAACATAGGCTACCTGAGCCTTGGTTTCAAGGATGGCTTTCCCAATTTCATCGATCATCAAATTTGGAAGGATCGAGGTAAAGAGCGAACCAGGACCTAAGACGACCATATCACTTTCAAGAATAGCTTCCACCACTTTCTTACTAGCCTTTGGCCGCTCTTGATCGAAGGTATTGGTCACATAGACATGATCAATCATGCCGGTGTAGTTGGCAATGTGGCTTTCTCCTACCACTTCTTTTCCATCTTGAAAGACGGCATGAAGGGTCAAGGGACTATCACTGGAAGGATAGATCTTTCCGGTCGTATGAAAGAATTTGGTTAACAACTGCATGGCATTATAGGTCGAGCCTTGCATCTCCGAAATCCCTGCAATGATCAAGTTTCCCAAAGGGTGTCCAGCCAAAGGTCCATCATCGTCTGCAAAGCGGTATTGAAAGACCTTCTCATAAAAACGAGGCATATCTGACATGGCAACCAGCACATTTCGAAGATCCCCAGGTGGTGTCAATTTTTGGATGTTCTTCCGCAATTCACCTGAACTCCCACCATCATCTGCAACTGTAACAATGGCAGTGATATCGACCGGTTTCTTTCTCAGACTATCGAGAATAACAGAAATCCCTGTTCCTCCTCCAATAACGGTTACTTTAGGTTTTCTCATGAGCGATTCACCGTTTCTTTCCGTCTGTCCTTGTCTCTATGACTGCAATTGACCTGCCAATTTTTTTCTAAATCATGCGCTAAGCGCTCTGCAAAGGCTACTGAACGGTGTTGCCCACCGGTACAGCCCATAGCGATGGTGAGAACGGATTTACCCTCCCGTTTATAGGACGGTAAAATAGGAGCGATCAAGTCATGAAGATGACTGTAAAACTCCTCTGATTCAGGGTGATCCATGACATAATCATAGACTGCTGGATCTTGACCGGTTAAATTCCGAAGTTCCAATTTGTAGTAGGGATTTGGAAGGAAACGCACGTCAAAGACAAGGTCAGCATCGATCGGAAGGCCATATTTAAACCCAAATGACATGACCTCAACCCGAAAATCTGGCTGATTGTCTTGACTGGCAAATTGTTCTGCAATGGTTTTTCTCAGATTACGAGGTGTCAACTCAGTCGTATCCACTACATTTTGACTGATATTTTTTAAAGGGGACAAGAGTTCGCGCTCTAGGGTAATCCCATCTAAGACACGGCCATCTGCCGCTAATGGATGGCTACGACGGGTTTCCTTGTATCGTGCTACCAACTCACTATCAGTGGCATCCAAGAACAAGACCTTGAAATCGAGGTCTTCTTGATTGTCCAATTCATCCAAAATGGTGCGAATTTCATTGAAAAAAGAACGGCTCCGCATGTCCACAACAACGGCTAATTTATTGTTATCGGGACTGTGGCGCATGAGCTCAATAAATTTCAGCAAGAGCGCCGGTGGCATATTATCGATGGTAAAGTAACCCAAATCCTCAAACGATTGGATGGCGACGGTCTTTCCAGCACCGCTCATCCCTGTTACCATGACCAGTTGAATCTTACTTTCTGTCATTTTCTCCTCCCATAAATAAAACAGAGTGGCCTACAGTTTCCTGCTCTCCACTCTGTCTTTTTGTCTTTGAATGGTTATTAGGCTTTGATTTCCGCAATAACTTCAATTTCAACCTTCACATCACGTGGCAGGCGTGCTACTTCAACAGCAGATCGAGCTGGAAACTCTGTAGTAAAGACTGTTTTATAGACCTCATTAAAAGGTACAAAGTCATTCATATCACTTAAGAAACAAGTGGTTTTCACCACGTGGTCAAAGTCTGTACCAGCCTCTTCCAAAATAGCCCCAATGTTCTTTAAGACTTGCTCTGTTTGTTCTTGGATGGTTTCGCCAATGATTTCGCCTGTTTCAGGTGACAAGGGAACTTGTCCACTTGCAAAGAGAAGATTCCCTACGATTTTCCCTTGAACATAAGGTCCAATTGCTGCGGGTGCTTTATCTGTATGAATTGTTTTTGCCATAGTATTCTCCAAGTCTATTTACTTCTGCTGGTTTTCTTTTGCTAATTTTTCCCTTTGTAAACGCAATTTGCGCTTAGGATTTAGCGTATTAAAGAGTTCTTCTAGTTTTTCAGCATTCCAAACATCGGCTGCTGAAACAAAATTTCCATTTTCATCTCGAAAAGATATTGGTTTATCTCCCACTGAAAAAGCCTCACTTCTTATTTGGAATCCTTGATCCACTGGGGATCTATCTTAATCTACAAACTCAAATTCAAATTTACCGATCCGGACGATATCGCCATCTTTTGCCCCACGCGCACGAAGGGCTTCATCAACACCCATGCCACGCAATTGACGAGCAAATTTCATGACCGCTTCATCACGATCGAAATTCGTCATATTAAAGAGTTTTTCAAGTTTTTCACCAGACAAGACCCAAGCAGCATCGTCATCCCGACTGATGTCAAAGGCTGGCTGGTCTTCATCAAAGCCATAGTAGACTTCTTCTTGGGCCATTTCGTCTTCTGAATACAAGAGGAATTCTGGCGTTTTGTCTAACAATTCTGCCGTTGCTTCTAACAAGTTGTCCAAACCTTGATGCGCCAAACTAGAGATCGGGAAGATCTGTGGCAATTCATCAAACTCATCGTAATTGGCTGCCAATTTCTTCTTGAATTCTTTCAAGTTTTCTTGGCTCTCTGGCATATCCATCTTATTTGCCACGATAATCTGAGGACGTTCCATCAAACGAAGATTGTAGGTTTCAAGCTCTTTATTAATTTGAACGTAGTCTTCATAAGGGTCGCGTCCTTCACTCGCTGACATATCAATAACATGCAAGATAACACGGGTGCGCTCGATGTGGCGAAGGAACTGGGTTCCTAGTCCGACTCCTTGGCTAGCTCCCTCAATCAATCCAGGAAGGTCAGCGACTGCAAAGGATTCACCTGATGGCGTCCGAACCATTCCCAAATTTGGAACGATGGTAGTGAAATGATAAGCTCCAATCTTTGGTTTGGCTGAAGTGATCACACTGAGAAGGGTTGATTTTCCAACAGAAGGGAAGCCAACCAAACCAACGTCTGCCAAGACCTTGAGTTCTAATTCGAGTTCGCGTTCCTGACCAGGTTCCCCATTCTCAGAAATCTCTGGAGCTGGATTCTTTGGAGTGGCAAAACGAATATTTCCACGTCCGCCACGGCCACCGTGTGCGACAATGTACTCTTGTCCATTTTCAACCAGGTCTGTAATGACCTTGCCATTCTCAGCATCTCGGACTGTCGTTCCTTGAGGGACTCGTACATAGAGATCTTCTGCTCCCCGTCCGTGCATCCCTTTGGTCATTCCTTTTTCCCCATTTTGGGCTTTGAAATGCCGGTTATAACGAAAGTCCATCAGAGTGCGCAAGCCTTCGTCTACTACGAAGATGACGTTGCCTCCACGACCTCCATCACCACCCCAAGGTCCGCCATTAGGGACATATTTTTCACGGCGAAAGGCCACCATGCCATCGCCACCATTTCCAGCCTTGACCTTAATCTTGGCTGTATCTAAAAACATACTCATAAATAGATGATTTCCTTTATTTCTGTGTGCGTCTTAATAAGAAAGAGCACCAATTGCGGTTGCAAAAATTGCACCAACCGTTACAATCAACATAATCACAATAACAACCATCGTGATCATTTCAAATGGTGTTTTTTTACGTTTTCCGTTATCTCCAAAAGCCACTTCTAATACCTCGATTACTATAAATTCATTAGCCCTATTTTACCACGAAATAGGGGATTTTTCAAATCGAGCCTACACAAAAAGACCAGACAGAAGTCTGATCTCTTTTTATCTTTAGGTGTGTTTTTCCATGAACAAACCGTTTAAAAGCTCATAGGCAGGATTAATAGGAATGGCTACGTCTATGAGTACCGACTTTATGAACACACAAAGCTCACACCTAGACTTTATAGTCCAATTTCTGCTTGGACAACTGTAGCAATGGTATCCACATAGTAGTCCACTTCTTCATGGGTTGGTGCTTCTGCCATCACACGAAGGAGGGGTTCCGTTCCACTTGGACGCACAAGGATGCGACCATTTCCTGCCATTTCCGCCTCCATTTTTTCAATGATTTCACGAATGGCAGGCACTTCCATCGCCTTGTCTTTCATGCTATTTTCAACCCGGATATTGACCAGTTTTTGTGGATAAATGGTCACTTCAGCAGCCAATTCAGATAATTTCTTGCCAGTTTCTTGCATGATTTTAGTCAATTGAACTCCTGTTAATTGACCATCACCAGTTGTGTTGTAATCCATGATGACTACGTGACCAGATTGTTCACCACCCAGATTGTAACCAGACTTGCGCATTTCTTCGACCACATAACGGTCTCCGACAGCTGTGATTTCTTTTTGAATTCCCTTCGCATCTAATGCCTTGTGGAAGCCGAGATTGGACATGACGGTTGTGACGATCGTATTTTTTTCGAGCAAGCCCTTGCTTGAAAGATAAGAACCGATGATGTACATGATCTTATCTCCATCTACGATCTCTCCATTTTCATCAACAGCAATCAAGCGATCGCTGTCTCCGTCAAAGGCAAGACCAATCGCTGCACCTACTTCTTTCACTTTCTCCTGCAAATGCTCTGGGTGAGTAGAACCAACCCCATCATTGATGTTCAAACCATCTGGGTTTTCACCGATGACGGTCAATTGAGCTCCCAAATCTGCAAAGATTTGACGAGCACTAGTAGAGGCTGCTCCATTTGCTGTATCTAAGACTACGTGCATGCCCTCGAGTTGAACGCCTGTCGATACAAGGAATTCTTGATACTTACGCAAGCCTTCTGGATATTCCATGACCGTTCCTAAACCTTGGGCACTTGGACGTGGAAGCGTATCTTCAGCCGCATCAAGCAAGTCTTCAATTTCAAGTTCGCGATCATCATCCAATTTGAAGCCATCACCACCAAAGAATTTGATGCCATTGTCCAAGGCTGGATTGTGGCTAGCAGAAATCATAACTCCGGCGCTGGCTTTTTCCGTACGAACTAGGTAAGCAACACCTGGTGTTGCAATCACACCCAACTTGTAGACACGAATTCCAACAGATAAGAGGCCAGCAATTAAGGCATGCTCCAGCATTTCACCAGAAATACGCGTATCACGTCCAACAAATACCAAGGGCGTTTCTTCTTCATGTTGGCTCAACACATAGCCACCGAAACGGCCTAATTTAAAGGCCAATTCTGGCGTTAATTCTACATTTGCTTCTCCACGGACACCGTCCGTTCCAAAATATTTACCCATTCTTAATTACCTTTTTTTACTTTCTAATTACTTGAACTGGAAGAGGTCGACGACGAACTGCTAGAGCTTGACGTAGACGAGCTACTCTTTGTGGTCACTTTAATCCGTGTTTCACTCGGCTTGACCAGACCTGGTAGAACATTTCCTTGGGCATCCACTGCATTTAAGGAAATGGTTCCACTATAATTTCCACTAATGATCTCACTGGATGGAAAGACAGCTTCGACATGATCAATGCGACTTAAGGTTTCTTGATCACTGGTCACTTCTACCTTGGTGGTTTCAAGAGAAATATCCGTTACTGTTATCCCATCCACAATTTGATTGTCCGGGATCGTAGCCCTGACAGCAAATGATTTTTTCGCTTTCTTCCCGATTTTTACTGAAACTTTCTGAGGCTCTACAGTTGCTGTCAAACCGGCTGGAAGATCTTCTATAATCAAAGGTACTTCGACGGTACCTTCCTTGGCCTTACGAAGATCAGCCACCACTCGAAACTTCCGAGTGCCCGGTTGCATCTCACTAGCAAGGGCAACCCGATTTGAACCTTTCAGAAAGACCGTTACCTCTGATGTTAAACCACTGACAAAATATGTCTTGTCATTGTACTTGGCATCAATTGGAATATTGGTCAAGGTATTGGTATAGGTCTCTGAACTCACTTGTCTTGCGCTACTATTATTTTGAAAATTAAAGGAAGACGCATTGATAAATAAGATAAAGGACAATAAGACGGAGGCGAAAACATAAAGAAATTCTTTTTTCGATCTCATTTTGTCACCCTCCCAAATAGACGCTCTTTCCAACTACTCGTTTTATTCTCTTCAGGAACCAAGAAGGCTCTCAATTCCGTCTCAAACTCTTCTAAAGTTAAATCATGACGGAAGGTTCCGTTGTAGGTCACAGAGATGCCACCCGTTTCTTCTGATACCACAAATGTAAAAGCATCAGAGACTTCAGACAAGCCAATGGCTGCACGGTGACGCGTTCCAAACTCTTTTGAAATCTCAGTGTTTTCAGTCAAGGGTAGATAAGCACAAGAAACAGCGATTTTGTCATTGCGGACAATGACGGCTCCATCATGCAAGGGCGTATTAGGAATGAAGATATTAATCAGCAATTCTCCTGAAATATCTGCATCTAGAGGAATCCCTGTGGAAATATATTCCTGAAGGGTTCTAGCTCCTTGAATAGCTACCAAGGCACCAATCTTACGTGGGCTCATATAAGCCACTGCCTTAACATAGGCCTGCACCATCTTCTCTTCCTGACTGACTTCACTCGTCGTAAAGAATTCTGTCGCCCGACCCAGACGCTCTAAACCAATCCGAATCTCAGGGGAGAAAATCACAACCAGGGCGATAACCCCATAAGTAATCACTTGATTGATCAGCCATGAAATAGTCGTGAGCCCTAAGAAATTGGCTAAAAACTGCACCAAGAAAAAGATAATAACTCCACGAACCAAAATCATGATCTTGGTCCCGACGATGGCCTTGATCAAAAAATACAACAACCAAGCCACCAGGGCAATATCAATGATATTGATAATAATACTCCACCAATTCGGGAACAAACTGGTCCAAAATTGTGGATTTGTAAACTGTTGAATATTCATATTCTCATACCTACCACTTCTCTAAAAGACATCACCTTATTATAACATGTTTCAACAGATTTTTCTGTAACCTTCTGATGCTTTTTATGATAAAATATGATTTATGAAGATAAATACAACCTTGGGCCTTCTGGCAGGAAAGCTTTCCGGCTCTATTCTAGAAAAAATGGGGCGGGGATCAACCCTACCAGGTAAAGTAGCCCTCAAATTTGATAAAGATATTCTCAGTCAACTGGCCAAAAACTATGAGATTGTTGTGATTACAGGGACAAACGGAAAAACCCTGACCACTGCACTAACCGTAGGTATTCTCCAAGAAGCTTTTGGACCGATTTTAACCAATCCAAGTGGGGCCAATATGATCTCTGGAATTACAACGACCTTCTTACGGGCTAAGCATTCGAAATCAAATCGACCGATCGCGGTACTTGAAATTGACGAGGCCAGCCTCTCTCGGATTTGTGATTATATTAAGCCCAGACTTTTTGTGGTCACCAATATTTTCCGAGATCAGATGGACCGCTATGGAGAGATCTATACGACCTACCAAATGATTTTGGATGCCATTCACAAGGTCCCAACTGCGACGGTTCTGTTAAATGGAGATAGTCCGCTCTTTAATAGTCAGACCTTATCCAATCCGATCCAATATTATGGATTTGATACAGAAAAATCAGAGCCTCAACTAGCCCATTACAATACAGAAGGAATCCTGTGCCCGCATTGCCACAACATCCTCAAGTACAAGCTCAATACCTATGCTAACCTGGGAGATTATATCTGTGAGCACTGTGGTTTCCACCGGCCACCACTGACCTATGCCGTATCAGACCTCCTCTCTTTAACCCATCGATCTTCCAACTTCCGGATCCAAGGGCAAGATTACCACATCAATATCGGTGGTCTATACAACATCTACAATGCCTTAGCAGCTGTCTCTGTTGCTGGATTCTTTGGAGTACAACCTGAAGTGATTAAGCAAGGATTTGATCGCAGTCGCGCTGTCTTTGGTCGCCAGGAAACCTTTAAGATTGGGGATAAGGAATGTACCTTGGTCCTGATTAAAAATCCGGTTGGTGCGACCCAAGCCATTGAAATGATCAAACTAGCCCCTTATCCCTTTAGCTTGTCGGTTCTCCTCAATGCGAATTATGCAGACGGAATCGATACAAGCTGGATTTGGGATGCAGACTTTGAGCAAATCACCCAGATGGACATTCCAGAGATCAATGCTGGCGGAGTGCGCCACTCTGAGATTGCTCGGCGGCTTCGGGTCACTGGCTATCCTGCTGAAAAGATCACAGAAATGGCTGAATTAAAAGAGGTTTTCCACCGCATCAAGCAACAGGAAACCCCTCACGCTTACATTTTAGCTACCTATACAGCCATGCTAGAATTCCGTGAACTCTTGGCCCAAGAACACCTGATTGAAAAGGAGATGCACTAATGACTTATACTTCCCTAGAATCTTCTGATCAGGCACAGTATCCCTACAGCCTGCGCATTGCCCATCTCTATGGCAACTTAATGAATACTTATGGGGACAATGGGAATATCCTCATGCTCAAGTACGTTGCGGAAAAGCTTGGAGCTCATGTCACTGTTGATATCGTCTCTCTCAAAGATCGGTTCGACCCTGATGCCTACGATATCGCCTTTTTCGGCGGCGGGCAAGACTACGAACAGACCATTGTATCCGAGGATCTACCAGATAAAAAAGAAGACCTCGAACGCTTCATTCATGACAATGGCGTGGTCCTGGCTATCTGTGGTGGCTTTCAGCTTCTAGGCCAATACTACATTGAAGCTTCTGGCAAACGCATTGAGGGACTTGGTATCATGGGCCACTATACGCTCAACCAAGTCAACAACCGCTATATCGGTGATATCAAAATCCATAACGAAGAATTTAACGAAACCTATTATGGTTTTGAGAACCACCAAGGTCGGACCTTCTTGGCGGAGGATGAAAAACCGCTGGGTAAGGTCGTCTATGGAAATGGGAACAACAAAGAAGATGGATGCGAAGGGGTTCATTATAAGAACGTCTTTGGCAGCTACTTCCACGGTCCTATCTTATCTCGAAATGCCAATTTGGCCTACCGCCTAGTGAGCACTGCCCTAAAAAATAAATATGGCAAGGACCTTTCCCTACCGTCTTATGAAGAGATTCTAAGCCTAGAGCAGCCGGAAGAGTACGCTGATGTGAAAAGCAAGGCTGAATAAAGCCACCATTTATGAGGAGATACAAATGACGAAAAAGAAAGTTCAATATGTAGCACTTTTGATATCCATTTTATTGATTGCGATCATTTCACTAGCCAATATGCAGACTGTGACGGTAAATTTTCTACTGGTCCAATTCAAACTGCCATTAATTATTTTGATCTTAATCTGTGTCTTGTTGGGTTCCTTGGTCACCTTCTTGGTCAGCCTCCCAAAAGACTTTTCACTAAAAAATGAACTCAAGTCAGCCAAAAAGCAGTTAGGACAAAAAATGGCAAAAGAAGAAATAAAAGACTAAAAAAGCACCGATTGGTGCTTTTTTCATGCTGATGTACCTTCTTTTGCTTGCAATTTCTTGGCGACTACTTGAGCTAGGAGTGAAAAGAGAATGACACCAGCTCCTATCAGGAGAAAAGATTCTACACGGACGCTTGGTAACCAGGTCATCAAGCCTTTAGCTACGGGCATAAAGAGAATGGCTAAGGTAAAAATGGTACTTAAGACCCGTCCCAGATAGTCTCCTTCTACCTTGGTTTGAACCTGGGTAAAAAAGTGAATGTTAAAAATTGTCATAAAGAGTTCACAGACCAAATTTCCAGAAAAAGAAAGAAGAGGCGGAAGGGGCAAGCCCATCATGAAGACTCCTACTCCTGTTAAAATCAATAAGAAGAGAAGCATCTTCATGCTTGATTTAAATTTATTGGCGATCAAGGCTCCGATGATGGAGCCAATAGCTCCTAGCGTTAAAATAGTCGCATAAGCTCCTTTAACCCCGTAAAGGCGATTGGAAAAGGGGAGTAAAAACTCAAAAGCTACAAAAAAGAAATTGACGCTGGAAGCCACAAACAAGAGAAAGAAAATCTCTTTCTGATGCCAGATATAGTCTAGTCCATCTTTCATATCCGAAAAAATATCTTTTCCCGTAAACCGTTTCTTTTCCTGAACCTTGGCTTCTTCTTTCGGAAGGAATGCCACCAGAATAAAGGCGATGAAAAAAGTTAGCGCATCCAGTAAGAGGGTCGCATGGAGACTGGCAAATTGTAAAACAAGGAAAGAGAACACAGGAGAGCTGACACCAACAACCTGTAAGACCAACTCCAAGTGGGCATTATAGGTCACAATCTCGTCCTTCTCTACAACTTCTGTGATAATGGCTTTATTAGCCGTACGAGAAAATGCAAAGGCAATGGCCTGGACAATATTGGCAAAAATCAGGGCTGCAATCATCAAGCTATCATTTGTGATAAAGGAAATGCCCAAACAAAGGAGACCACAAACCAAGTCGGTTGTCATCAAAATCTTGCGACGGGAAAAACGGTCTGAGATCACGCCACCAAATGGATTGACTAGAATGGAGGTGACAAGTTCAGAAATCTGATAAATCCCTAATACCGTTTTTCCCACCGTCCCCATCGAGGCCAGCCAAACACTGTTCCCATAGTCATAGAGCATATTTCCCATTCGATTGATCGCTCCACGAGCAATCAACTGGATAGCATGTCGATTCATAAAAAACCTCCTTCATTTTCTGAAACTATTGTATCAGTTCATGAAAGAGGTTTTCATTTTGTCCCCTATTTGGGAAAAATAACGGTTTACAAATTTATCAAAGGATCCCTACTGTTCTTTTGATTGAAGCTGCTTAGCTACTAGCTGAGCCAAGAGTGAAAAGAGAATAACTCCAGCTCCAATAAAAAGAAATGATTCCATGCGGACGCTTGGCAACCAAGTCATCAAACCCTTGGCGATGGGCATAAAGAGAACAGCCAAAGTATAAATTGTGCTCAAGACTCTCCCCAGATAATCATCTTCCACCTTGGTTTGTACTTGGGTAAAAACGTGGATGTCGAAAATGGTCACAAAAAATTCACAGACCAGATTTCCTGAAAATGAAAGATAAGGCGGAAGGGGCAAGCCCATTATGAACACTCCGACCCCTGCCATGATCAGTAAAAACAGGAGAATTTTCATACTTGATTTCATTTTATTGGCAACAAGCGCTCCTAGAATAGATCCAATAGCTCCCAGCGTTAAAATAGTCGCATAAGCTCCTTTAACCCCGTATAGACGATTCGAGAAGGGAAGTAAAAACTCAAAAGCTGCAAAAAAGAAATTGACGCTAGAAGCCACCAACAAGAGAAAGAAAATCTCTTTCTGATGCCAGATATAGTCTAACCCATCCTTGATATCAGAAAAAATATCTTTCCCGGTAAACTGTTTCCTCTCTTGAACCTTAGCTTCTTCTTTCGGAAGGAAAGCCACTAGGACAAAAGCAATGAAAAAGGTCAGTGCATCTAATAAGAGGGTCATATGAAGACTGGCAAATTGTAGAACTAGGAAAGAAAAAACAGGTGAACAGACACTAACAACCTGTAAGACTAACTCCAAGTGAGCGTTATAGGTCACAATCTCGTCTTTCTCTACTACCTCGGTAATAATGGCTTTATTGGCAGGTCGAGAAAAACCAAAGGCAATGGCCTGAACAATATTGGCAAAAATAAGAGCCGCAATCATCAAGCTATCATTTGTGATAAAAGAAATCGCCAAACAAAGGAGTCCACAAACCAGGTCGGTCGTCATCAAAATCTTGCGACGAGAAAAACGGTCTGAAATCACTCCTCCAAAAGGATTCACGAGAATCCCTGTCACTAATTCAGAAATTTGATAGATCCCTAATACCGTCTTTCCTATAGTCCCCATCGAAGCCAGCCAGACACTATTTCCATAGTCATAGAGCATATTTCCAATTTTGTTAATAGCTCCACGACTAATTAATTGGACCGCATGTCGGTTCATAAAATCTCCTTTATCACTGTCCTATTTATAACATTCATTTTTTACAAATTTATCAAAGTGTTCTTGATAATAGGCCACCTGCTCCGGCAGTCCTAGCACGTCAAAAATATGCATGGCTTCCTGCATTTGCTGCCACCCTTTTTCTGTTTGCCCCTTCTGATAGAGGGCAAATCCCTTGAGATAATGAAAGATATTGCGTTCGTAGAGCTTGATGCTCTTCCCGATAATCTTTTCTACATAGGCTTCAAAATAGCTGGCATTTTCAAAAGAACGGTGTTCTAAACAATGCTGGTAACAATTCAGGGCTAGAATTAAGACCAGTTTTCGATGGCGACCAATTTCTTTGTAGAAATCCTCGCGCTCCATCACTTCTCTCCCAAGCCGTGTAACATAGTCCACCTCATAAAAGCTGTAGAGATTGCCAAAGAGGATCAACTCATACATGGTCCACTCTTCCGTTTGAAAGAGATAATCTGCCACCTTGTCCAGATCAGGCTGCTTCATCGAGAAGTTTGCATCTCTCTGGCAAATGAGGCCTTGTAGCAGGATCCAGTTCAGCTCAAAATAGAGGGGATTGGTCGAACTCTTAGCTTTTTCAAGTTCCTCCTCTTGAAGTTTTTGAAAACCTGCAATATCATTGGCGTAATAAAGAGGAACCAACTGAGCCATTAAGGCGACATGCTCATGGTGTTGAAAATTTCTGGCCTTATCCATAAAATTCTCAATCGTCACATGGATATTGTCCAAAATGTCAAAGAAGCGTGAAGCAGCCAGATCCGACTCTCCCAATTCAAAACGGGATAATTGGGAGGTCGAGCAAGCTTCTCCTGCAGCTTCTTTCAATGAAAAATTTTTACTAATTCGAAATTCACGAAAAACTTTTCCAAGATCTTCCATTTGATTACCACTTAAATTCCTTTAAGTGCCTTTCTAACTCTTGCAAGTACCCTTCGTAGAATCCTTGATCTTCTTTCACGGAAACATCTAATTGTCTTAGGTAGGAAATCAGCCAATCAACCAATAGATCATACTGATGAAGAGGTAGGCGTTTCATCTGCTCTTCAACAAAAGAAATGGCCTCTGCAAAGCGCTGCTCTTCTAGAACTTGCTGAAGATAGTGAGCCCCGTTGATGAGTCTTCCTTCCTCATCCTCATACTGCCCCAAATCTAAATTCTGAATCTGTAGGCGCAAAGTTGTACCAATCATGTCGGCTACACCTTTAACCTGCTTCATAAACCAATCATTTTCAGTCGCCATAATGTTCTCCTTATACAAATTAGAAAACTATACTTACTGCGCTAGTTCTTCCCATTCTAGCATGGCTTCTTCTTGGGCGACAGTCAGCTGGTCGATTTGCTACTGGCTCTCCATGAGTTCGCCGGGTTCATTGATGGCCTGCAGCTTCTTTTAACGAATAATTCTTACTGATTCGAAATTCGCGAAAAACTTTTCCAAGATCTTCCATCTATTCCACCTGCTCTGACAGTTCTGCCCACTCTTCCATGACTGCTTCCTGCTGGACAGTCAGTTGATCCAGCTCGCTCTGGAGTTGGACCAAGTCAGCTGCATCGTTGGTGCTATGCATGGTTTCGGTGATGTCTTGGATTTTTTGATCCAGCTCTTCCATCTCTGCTTCCAATTGCTCAATACGACGAGTGATTTTCCGGAGTTCCTTCTGGTTTTGCTTTTGCAGGTGATAGTCATTGCTGGTGACTTCTTCGGTCGAAGAGACAGACACGGCTTCTGCTTTCGCTGCAGCAAGAGCCTCTAACTCAGCTTTTTTCTCCAGATAATAATCGTAGTCTCCTAGATAAAGAGTTGAGCCCTCTTCTGAGAGTTCCAAAACTTGTGTAGCAACCCGATTGATAAAGTAACGGTCGTGGCTGACAAAGAGCAAGGTGCCGTCAAAATCAATTAAGGCATTCTCCAGCACTTCCTTGCTATCGATATCCAAGTGGTTGGTCGGCTCGTCGAGAATCAAGAAATTGTTATTTTCCATAGACAGCTTGGCTAGAAGCAAGCGGGCCCGCTCTCCACCTGACAGCATGCCGACGGTTTTCTTAACATCATCCCCAGAGAAAAGAAAGGCTCCCAGGCGATTGCGAATTTCCACTTCTGGCGTCAGTTTAAAGTCATTCCAGAGCTCATCCAAGACACTGTTGTGAGGCGTTAGTTTACTTTGGGTCTGGTCATAGTAGCCCACCTCGACATTGGCCCCAAAACGGGCTTCCCCCTTGATAAAAGGAATCTGTCCGACAATAGACTTGATTAAGGTCGATTTCCCGATCCCATTTGGTCCCACAATAGCGACTGCATTCATCTTGCGGATATCCAAATTAATAGGCTCTGAGAGGATTTGATCGTCATAGCCGACGGCTGCCTCTTCTACTGTCAGGACGACATTTCCAGATGTCTTATCGGAATGGAAGGTCATATGGGCAGACTTGGTCCCAGCTTCAGGCTTATCTAAGCGCTCCATTTTTTCCAACTGCTTGCGTCGAGACTGGGCTCGCTTGGTAGTCGACGCCCTCACCAAATTGCGATTAACAAAATCTTCCAGCGCCGCGATTTCTTTTTGTTGCTTCTCGTAGTTCTTGGCTTCGGTCAGCAATTTTTGTTCTTTTTGCTCGACAAAGCTGGAGTAATTGCCGACATAGCGGTCCAAGGAATGCTTGGTCAAGTCCAGTGTAATGGTGGCGACCTTGTCTAGGAAATACCGGTCGTGGCTGACAATGAGAAGAGCTCCGCTATAATTAACCAAGTAATTTTCCAACCAGGCGATGGTCTCAATATCCAAGTGGTTGGTTGGCTCATCCAACACCAAGAGATTTGGCTTTTCCAAGAGCATCTTGGCCAGAGCGAGACGGGTATTTTGCCCACCAGACAGCTCTTCAATCTTCATCTGCCACATGGACTCATCGAACTTGAAGCCGTTAAGAATAGCGCGGATATCTGCCTCATAGGTAAAGCCACCAGCTTGACGGAATTCTTCCGATAAACGGTCATAATCCTGCATGAGCTTTTCTAAGTCAGCCCCAGTTTTTTCCCCCATCTCAAGCTCCATCTGCCGCAAAGTTTTCTCCGTTTTACGGAGGTCGTCAAAGACATGAAGCATCTCATCGTAGATGGTATTGGACGACTCAAAGCGGCTATCCTGGGCCAGATAGGAGAGAGAAAGATCCCGCTTTTTATTGATTTCCCCAGAAGTCGGCTCTTCTTCTCCCACCAAGATTTTTAAGAGGGTAGACTTACCGGCTCCGTTCTTTCCAACCAAGGCAATCCGGTCCCGTTCATCCACCTGCAGGCTGATATTATCAAAAAGAACCTCCCCTGCAAAAGAGCGTTCAATTTTGTTGGCTTGTAAAATAATCATGTCCCTATTTTACTATCTTTTTTCAGATTAAACAAGGAAAGACGAGCCATCAAAAAAATCCTGAGCCCCTTGAGGCTCAGAACTTTTAGAAAGTATTTTAAAACTTATTCTTCCTTGTATAATTGTCGGACTGCTTCCACATCTGTATCCTGAATACTGTAGAAAGAGCCGGCCGGTTGCATGACCGATTCTCCATCCGTGTGGTCCAGCCCTATCGCATGGCCTAACTCATGCTCAGCTGTATTGACAATCCGATCATAACTATAGTTATAGACATAATTTAAAAGATAATGGCGATTGAGACGCACTGTGATGTGGGTGAAGCGGTTGGTTAAGAGGTTGGTCTGAGAGGCAGTCTCTCCTGCTGCAGAAACCGATGCGTTATCCATTTCCGTCAAGACCACATTAGCCTCTTTTTCATTTGTAACCAACTTGAAGGTAAAGGCGCCTGTTTGGTTCCAAGCCTCAATAGCATCCCGATAAGCTTTTACAAAAGTTTGACTGATATTGGGATCCAGGTAGACTGTGGCCTCCGCTTTTTCCCAGCGAGCCCCACTATGCTCATGATTGTCCGTCTGCGTGGTCTGTGAACTAGGTGTCATCCCAAAGCGCGATGCAAAGCCCTGATCACCAAACAAATTGCCGACTTGATAAACAACCTTTTGGGCAGCTCGCCCAACTCCATCCATACCAGAACTAGGAGAATCTGTAAAATAGATGATCCCCACTAGGACGAGAAAACTGATCGCAATGGTCCAGAAAAATCCCCAAAAGAGACTCCATGCTATACGAAGGATTCCTCTGAAAAATCGAAAAATGGTTCTCATACATTCTCCTTTCTCTTAAAGAAGGTATGCTATTGTAACACCCCATTCTTAAAAATAACTTAAATAGCCATGCTTTCTAGCTTATTGATGGACGGTTACTTTGCCTGTCTGATAATCCAGGCTAATCCCACTTTGAACATTGGGAATAAAGACATTGAACTCAAGGGTTCCATCACTCGATTTAGCTTCGATCTGAGAACCTAAAGGAATCAAATCTTCTGGCTGGTTGTAGATCAAGGTGACCCGATAGCGAACCCGCTTGTTCTTATCCAGTGCTTTTCGAACCAGGGTCTCATAGTAGTTTTGACCAGTGGAATGAGGATCATTGGCTTGATTGGACCAAGCCGTTTGTACGGCGATATTTTGGGGATTGCTTGTCGAAGCATCGAAACCTTTGAGATTGCCGATCAAGGCGTAGCCCAATAGATGGCCTCGATCCACTGCATGGTCATACTCGCCTGACAGATTGTGGACCTGATGCCAACCTGCAGGTTTCCATTCGGTTAGGCCACTTCCTGTTGCATTGCGATCTCTATACTGGCGAGTCGCCTTGGTCATAATGGCGTTCGCAACCGTCGGCACGGTCTTTCCATTCACTTCTTTTGTCTTGTTATCCGCATAGGGTTGACTAGCCACACTGGCATCCAGATCTGTTCGATTCCCCTTAACTACAAAGGCTCCAGCTCCGTTCCATTCCAAGTCATTCCCCAATTGTGAATGGGCAGATTTCGTTAGTACAGAGCTAGCTAACTCTTTACTGGGTGTTTCTTGTTGGCTACTAGTCACCACGGAAACAACCTGATCCGTCGCTTCTTTTACCGACGGTTGATTAAAATAATAACCACCAATTGCTAAGGCTGTTGCAACCACGAAGCCTGCTAGGGTTTGTTTGGTTCGTTTGCTTACTATTTGTTTTGTCATTCCTCTCTCCAAAAAAGAGCAGCTCTAGATGGGTCATTGACCCGATCGCTGCTCTCCTTTTTACTCAATTTTATTTAAATCTTATTTGCCTGTTAGCTTTCCAATGATCTCTGACCAAGTATCCGGAGAGAGAATGGACCATGGATTTTTTCCATCTCCAATCACTCCATAGCCAATGACCAAACCAACTGCAAAAATGATGATTCCAATCACAGCCAACAGGAGGACAATTCCTAGCTGTTTTCCAACATAGCGAAGATTAGTTTTCATCGTCTGCTTCCTCTACACGTTTCACGTCTGCACCTAGTGCCACCAATTTCTCATGGAATTGATAATAACCACGGTCTAAGTGGCTTAATTTGCTGACTTTTGTCTCTCCTTCAGCCACCAAGCCCATCAAGACTAAGGTTGCGCTCGCTCGTAAATCAGTCGACATGACCTCTGCCCCTTGGAGACTTTCTCCTCCTACGATTCGAGCTGTATCCCGCATAATGTCTGAATGAACCCCCATCCGACGCATTTCTTCTAAATGCTGGAAACGATTCTCAAATACTGTTTCAATCATGGTGGACTCACCCTTAGCCATAGCCATCAAAGCCGTAAATTGAGCCTGCATGTCCGTTGGGAATCCTGGGTACGGAAGGGTTTTAACGGTCACTGGACGAAGCTTACTAATATCCGATTGAATCCGAATTCCATTTTCTTCTTCGGTTACCGTCACACCCATCTCCTGCATCTTAGACAGAAGCGGACGGTTGTGTTCCCAAATGGCATCTTCGATCAAGACATCTCCACCCGTCATGGCTGCCCCAATCATAAAAGTTCCTGCTTCAATACGGTCTTGCACAACATTGTGGTCTGCCCCGTGCAAGCTCTCCACACCAACGATGGTCAAGGTCTCAGTTCCTGCTCCCTTGACATTAGCTCCCATTTTATTCAGCAAGAGAGCTAGGTCAACAATTTCAGGTTCTCGCGCAGCATTTTCAATCACAGTGACCCCATCTGCCAAGGTTGCGGCCATCATAATATTTTGAGTCGCACCTACTGATGGGAAGTCCATATAGATATGTGCTCCCTTGAGACGATCTGCTTTCGCTTCAATATAACCAGCTGTTTGGGTAATTACAGCCCCCATGGCTTCCAGACCTTTCAGGTGGAGGTCAATCGGACGACTGCCGATCGTACAGCCTCCAGGCATGGAAACCTTAGCATGACCATTACGTGCCAAGACAGGACCCAAGACAACGATAGAAGCCCGCATCTTGCTCACATATTTATAAGGAGCTTCCTCAGACAATTTCTCTTGTGCATCTACGACAACTGTATTTTCTTCTTCATTGAAGGTTACTTGTGCATTCAAACCACGAACAACATTGTTCATTGTATAGACATCTGATAAAACAGGTACATTTTTCAAGGTTGTTACCCCTTCACTTGCCAAAACTGTTGCAGCAAGAAGAGGAAGAACAGCATTTTTTGCTCCTTCGATTTTGACAGTTCCAACCAGACGATTATTACCACCATTAATGATTATTTTTTCCATACGAGATCGATCTCCAATTTCTTAAAGTCACGACTTCTATCATACCATATTTTTTATAAAATGTGGTTAGAAATTTCCAATAAATAGCTGCCGACTCATCTCATATACACTGATAAAAAACGAGCTAGCTAGAAACCCTATTCCAACGCTGATCATTAAGATCAAAAAACGGATTTTAACCGCATTTTCAGCACTTACTTTTAAAAACTTTTCCCATTGAACTAGGTTCAACAATAGGTAATAGGCAAAAAAGATAAACAATAGATGGCTAGAAAGATTAAAAATCATTTGAATCATATAGCTATTATACCATATTTGGTCCTTACTTTCTTCTTTTGATTCTCTCCCAACAAAAATAAGGTGAGGACAAAACCTCCACCTTATTTTTAATATGTTATAAACGATTTCCGACATTAATCCGGTTAATGGCGCGTTGAAGAGCAATTTTAGCACGACGTTCCATATCAACCGAATGCTGATCTTTGGCTTCTTCAATCGCTTTTTCAGCTCGCAGTTTGGCACGTTCTGCACGACTAATGTCGATATCTCGAGCACGTTCGGCAGAATCGGCAACAATGGTAATGACATTATCAGCTACTTCGATAATCCCCCCATTGACTGCAATCCAATCAATATGTTTGTCATCGTCGACACGACGAACCTTTACTTGGTCTACAGCCAAAACCGCAATGGTATTGATATGATGAGGTAAAATCCCTAATTCACCATCAATTGTCTTGACAGATACAAATGCGGCATGATGATCATAAACCAGTCCATCCGGTGTAACGATTTGGACGTTCATTTGACTCATCTTTCACCTCTTCTTAGAATCCCATTTTTTCAGCTTTGGCGATCACATCTTCGATCGATCCAACACCACGGAAGGCATCTTCAGGAAGATGGTCATATTTTCCATCCAAAATTTCTTTAAAGCCACGAACAGTTTCTCCAACCGGTACATAAGAACCTGGTTGACCTGTAAATTGTTCCGCAACGTTGAAGTTTTGTGACAAGAAGAATTGGATCCGGCGAGCACGAGCAACCAAGGTCTTTTCTTCGTCAGACAATTCATCCATCCCTAAGATGGCAATGATATCTTGCAATTCATGGTAACGTTGAAGGACGCGTTTGACTTCAGAAGCTACTGCGTAGTGTTCTTCTCCTACGATTTCTGGAGAAAGGGCACGTGAGCTTGATGCCAATGGGTCCACCGCAGGGTAGATCCCCAATTGTACCAATTTACGTTCCAAGTTGGTGGTTGAATCCAAGTGGGCAAAGGCGGTTGCTGGCGCTGGGTCTGTATAGTCATCGGCTGGCACATAGATGGCTTGGATGGATGTAACAGAACCTTTCTTCGTTGACGTAATCCGTTCTTGCAATTGCCCCATTTCAGTTGCCAAAGTAGGTTGGTAACCAACGGCTGATGGCATCCGTCCCAAAAGGGCTGATACTTCAGATCCGGCTTGTGTGAAACGGAAGATATTGTCGATAAACAAGAGAACGTCCTGACCTTCGACATCACGGAAGTATTCCGCAATGGTCAAACCAGTCAAAGCAACACGCATCCGTGCTCCAGGTGGCTCATTCATTTGTCCAAAGACCATGGCTGTTTTTTCAATAACGCCAGATTCTTTCATTTCCCAGTAAAGGTCATTCCCTTCACGTGTCCGTTCCCCAACACCGGTAAATACAGAAATACCACCGTGTTCTTGGGCAATATTATGGATTAATTCTTGAATCAAGACGGTCTTCCCAACTCCGGCACCACCGAAGAGTCCGACCTTCCCACCTTTCAAATAAGGGGCTAAGAGGTCAATAACCTTGATCCCTGTTTCAAGAATTTCTTCTGAAGTAGAGAGCTCGTCAAAGGATGGAGCTTTTTTGTGGATGGAGTCACGAGGAGCATCCTCAGCAAAAGGTTGATCCAAGTCAATGGTATCTCCAAGAACATTGAAGACACGTCCCAAGGTTTCTTTTCCGACAGGAACAGAGATTGGACGACCAGTGTCCAAGACTTCCATTCCACGTGTTAAACCATCAGTTGATTCCATGGCAATGGTCCGTACGACCCCATCACCAAGTTCCAAAGCTACTTCAAGAACGACTTTTGATTTTTGTTGGTCATTTTTATAGACTACAAGCGCATTATTGATCTCAGGAAGTTTATCTCCAACGGAAAAGGCAACGTCTACGACGGGACCTACGACCTGAGAAATTTTGCCTAAACTCATGTCATTCTCCTATTCTAAGTAATTTCTACTGCTCAAAAGTTCTTTTTCGAGCATCTGTTTTTGTATATAAAATTGTATCCGACAACTATTCAAGGGCGCTAGCACCAGCAACGATTTCAGTAATTTCTTGTGTAATCGCTGCTTGACGAGCACGGTTGTATTGAATCGTTAATTCATCAATGACTTTCTTGGCATTGTCTGTTGCAGTTTGCATGGCCATCATCCCCGCAGCATTTTCAGCTGTTTTAGCATCAATAATGGCACCATAGATCATGCTTTCAGCAAATTGAGGGAGCAATTGATCCAAAATGGCATCTCGACTAGATTCCAATTCTAGATTCAATACATAATCCTCATCTGCTTCATTGGGGTCCAAATCAATAATCGGAAGCATCTGTTCTACCCGCATTTGACTAGTCAAACTGTTGACGTGATGGTTGTAACAGACGTACAACTCATCAAACAAGCCTTCCTGATACATTTGGACTGTTTTCGAAATGATCGTACGAACTTCCTTAAAGCTAGGTTGATCAGGCAAACCACGCAATTCATAAACCGGCTGAATCCCACGGGCACGGAAGAAATCCGCCCCGACACTTCCAATACAGATCACTTCAAAGTCATCTCCAGTTGGATGGTATTCTGCCTTCATTTCCATCATGGTTTTAAGGATGGAGGCATTGTAGCCTCCGACCAAACCACGATCGGATGTAATCACGATATAAGCTGTCTTTTTTACCGGCCGACTCACCAACATGGGATTGGACTTAGCATTTTCTGTTTCATGTCCATGGAGCAAGTCTGTTAGTAACTTACGTACCTTAGCAGCATAAACCTGAAAATCCTTGGCTGCTTGCTCCGATTTTCCGAGTTTAGCAGCAGACACCATCTGCATGGCATTGGTAATTTGACTAGTATTTTTAGTGGATGCAATTTTATTTTTTATATCATTTAATGAAACTGCCATCTTCCACTCCTATTTCTATTTGAAATTTGACTGGTTGACAAATTCTGTAAGGGCTGCATCCAGTTCTTCTTCTGCTGGAAGATCATGTGTCGAACGAATCGTCTCAAAGATTTGATTATAATGTGCTTCAAAGTAATCAAACAACTCTTCTTGGAAACGAAGAATATCGTCTACTGGAACACTATCTAAGAAACCATGAGTCAAGGCATACAAGATCACGACTTGTTTTTCAACTGTCAATGGTTCATGAACGGGTTGTTTCAAGACTTCAACTGTTCGGCGGCCACGGTTCAATTTCGCTTGAGTCGCAGCATCCAAGTCACTACCAAATTTCGTGAAGGCTTCCAATTCACGGTATGAAGCGAGGTCGATACGAAGAGTACCCGCAACTTTCTTCATAGCCTTGATTTGGGCAGCTCCCCCTACACGGGATACAGAAGAACCTGCATCAATGGCCGGACGAATACCAGCATTGAACAAACTATCTTGCAAGAAGATTTGTCCATCTGTGATCGAAATCACGTTGGTTGCGATATAAGCAGAAATATCTCCTGCTTGGGTTTCAATGATTGGAAGAGCTGTAATAGAGCCACCACCCAATTCATCTGAAACTTTAGCTGAACGTTCCAACAAACGGCTGTGGAGATAGAAGACATCCCCTGGGAAGGCTTCACGTCCTGGTGGACGACGAAGAAGAAGGGACAATTCACGGTAGGCTACGGCTTGTTTTGACAAATCATCATAGACGATCAAAACGTGTTTACCGTTATACATGAACTCTTCTGCCATGGCAACCCCGGCATAAGGTGCCAAGTAGAGCAATGGAGACGGTTGGGAAGACGAAGCGGTTACCACAATCGTATAATCCATGGCTCCGTATTTACGAAGAGTTTCTACTTGCGTACGAACTGTTGATTCTTTTTGACCAATCGCCACATAGATACAGATCATGTCTTGACCCTTTTGGTTCAAGATGGTATCGATGGCAATCGAAGTTTTCCCTGTTTGACGGTCCCCGATAATCAATTCCCGTTGACCTCGTCCGATTGGAACAAGGGCATCAATAGCTTTCAAACCAGTTTGTAGGGGTTCTGAGACAGATTTCCGTTGCATAACGCCAGGAGCTGGTGTTTCAACTGGACGGAATTTATCTGTCACAATCTCACCTAAACCATCTACTGGTTGGCCAAGTGGGTTGACAACCCGACCAATCAAGGCATCCCCTGCAGGGACTTCCATGATTTTACCTGTACGACGGACAGAGTCTCCTTCACGAATATCCGTGAAATCACCCAAGATGATGATCCCGACATCCGTTGTTTCTAAGTTTTGGGCCATCCCGTATGAGCCATTTTCAAAGATCAACAACTCACCACTCATGGCATTTTCAAGCCCATGAGCACGGGCAATTCCGTCACCAATGTAGGTTACAACACCTGTCTCAGTGACGTCAAAGTTTGGCTTGAAATTTTCAATTTGTTGCTTAATTAAAGCGCTGATTTCTTGTGCGTTAATCGCCAAAATTCACACCACTTTCTATTTCAATTTAGATTTTATAACTTGCAATTGGTGTTTGAGACTGGTATCCAACGTTTTATGATTGGCTGTCACGACAAAGCCACCAATTAAATCTGGATCGATCTTTTGTTGGATTGAGCGAACTTGAATCCCAAATTTTCTTTCGATAATGGGTACTAGCTTTTGCTCTTGAACAGGATCCAAACCAGCAACTGTCGTAACAGTGACGACAAATGCGTTGCTCAACAGTTGAATCTGATCCAAACAAATCGTTACAATGTCATAAAATAAGGCTTCACGATGATTGAGAATAACCACTTCAATCAAATGGTCGAGTAATTGTGAATCAGAGGGGTGAAAAAGTCTGAGACTTTTTGCTTTCTCTTCATCCTCTACACCGATATGAGCTAAGAAGTTAGCAAGTCCAGTCTCCTCAAAAATGCCCTTGATTTGGGTCAATTTTTCAAAGACAAGATCTTGTTCTCCTTTTTCAAAGACCAATTGAACAAAAGGCTGGGTATATTTCTCAATCACCATCAGTTGCTTTTTGTCCATTAGGCTTCTCCTAATTCATCAAGATAGCGATCAATCAGTTGGCGTTGACCTTCAGCATCCAGCTGTTGACTCAACAATTTGCCGGCAAGATTGACAGTGAGATCTGCCACATCGCCTTTGATACTGTTCAATGCTTCTTCTTTGTTATGCGCAATTTCTTGTTGCGCTTTTTCTTTCAAACGTACTGCTTCTTGAGTGGCTTCTGAAAGGATCTGAGATTTGTTCTTTTCTGCAGTTTCCTTTGCATTTTCGACGATAGACGCAGCTTCTTTGCGGCTACCTGCCAACTCTTCTTCACGTTTACTTGCTAGTTCCTCAGCTTTTTGACGAGCTGATTCTGCTCCATCAATATCATCTGTAATCTTTTTGGCACGCGCTTCTAAAATTACATTGATATTGTTCCATGCAAATTTCTTTATTAAAAAGATTAATAATAGGAAGGAACCAGCAATGAGAATAAAGTTACCAATAATTTCACTCATTGATACATGCATTCTTCTACTCCTCCTCTACTTACTCTTCGCCATTAATTTTCTTACCAATATAGATTGATGACAACATGGTAAACACATAGGCTTGGATACATGAAATGAAAATCGAAAACGCTGTCCACGCCATGCTTCCAATAAAGGCAAATGGATACCAATAAACAGCCTGATGCGACAAAGTCACAAGTAAGCTTGCTAGTACCTCACCCGCAAAGATATTTCCGAAGATCCGAAGTGCCAAGGAGGCAAAGTTCGTTAATTCTTCCAAAATATTCATGGGGGTCATAAATCCAGGTGTCACAAAAGCCTTTAAATATTCCTTCACACCACGTCGGCGAATTCCTTCTACATGGGCGATTAAGGTGATCAAAAATGAAAAGGCAAAGTCATAACCGAGGTTAGCGGTTGGTGATGTCCACAAATTGTAACCATTGGTCGTTTCGATTTTAGCCATCAATCCAATGTTATTGGCCACTAAAAGAAATAGGAAAAGAACAAACAAGAACAAGGAATAGTCCTTTATATAATGTTCCCCAATATTTCCTTTTGTAAAGCCTACGACAAAGTCATATGCGTATTCCAGCACATTTTGTTTGCCCTTGGGTCGGATCGTCATTTTACGGCTGGCCCAATAAATAAAGCCAAAAACCACCAAAACAGCAATCAAGGTCATAGCAAGTAGGGTCAAATTAAAAGTTACAGGTCCAAGAGTTATCGTTGGAGTGATACTTTCTTCCAAGTTTTGACACCTCCTTTTCTAAATTAGAAGTGCTTATTTGATAATAAAGGCCATAACCAAAGTTACGAAGAAAGTACCTTCGACAAAGGCAACACCAAGGATCAAAAGACTACGTAATTGACCGATAATTTCTGGTTGACGAGACGCAGACTTCAATAAGCTGCTCATCATCAAACCTTCTGCCAGTGATACACCAAAACAGGCTAAACAAAGACCTAAAAATGTTAAATTCATGATGAATTCTCCTTTTATTAATTTTACCTCCTTAGTTTACTCCTAAAAGATATAATAGTCAAATATTTCCTAGAAAAGAAAGCGTTTTTGTTAAATTACGTTATTTTTTTAATATGATAATTTTTCCGATCTACGATTGATTCCTTTTAATTTTTAGACACTTTGTCCACCTCTATTCATTTTTTCTTCTAAAAAACTCTCACCTGCTCAGCAGATGAGAGAATTCAATTATTTAAAGATAGAGGTTTTGAAACTGTCCGTTTGTTGTAGCAATTTCTTAAAGATTTTTTCTTTCAGTTCAACCGTATTGTCAAATTTGACAGAACCGTTACTTAGAGTAGCCTTATCTTTATCCACTGCATCAGCAAATGCACGTTTCAAGTCTTCATAGCTATTGTAGGTTTTACCATCGATGTCAATAGCCTGAATTCCATTTTTGGCACTTGTCACAACTTCATTGAAGTAAGCTTTCTTCCAGTCTTCAAGAGTGTTAAATTTTCCATCAGAAATCTTGCTAATGATGAAGTCATCTCCTAGAGTGGCAAGTCCAGCTTGTTTGGATTCTTGTTTATACTTGTTCGAAGCATAACCCAGGAATCCTTTTTCATAGCCATAATAGCCCCAAATCCTGAAAGTATTGTGTTTGAAGGACATGGCTCCAGGAGCCCCTTCACTGGTGTTCCCACCATAGATCCCTGTCATCATCGGCACAGTCACATAGGCTGAACCAAAGTCAGATGGATTATAGACGCCATTTCCAGGACCACGGTTGGTCATGAAATTATTGGTGATGAGGTCATCTACTGTATGTAAAGCAATGGCTTTTTCCTCATCACTCAACGGTCGAACCTTATCGAATTGATTCTTGGTGTTCGCTCCTCGGTATTGTTTATCAACCTTCTTGAACCAAGCATTGTTTAAGTCCTTGCTATGTTTATCCAATACAGCTTCCCCTTCTAGGTAATCCAGAAGCATGAGCGTATCGTTATAGCCTTTCATGTACCGATCAATCTCCTCACGTGAGGTGAGATCATTTGGATTTGTATTGTACCATTGGTTTCCATCGTTTTGACGTTCATAAGCCATGTTGAGACCTAAGGCTTTGTATTCCCCATTTGGATTGGATACAGATGGTGTTTGGAGCATGCCTTGGGCAAAGGCTTCAATATCTGTCCCTTCGCGGTGTCTCCAGCCACCCAAGTATACCATACGGTCATTGACGTGGGTCGTTTCATGGGTAAAAGCAGAAATCCCAAAGTCACTGATCATATCCGTCACCATAAAGAAGACAGAATCATCTTTATAAGGATTTCCATAGACACGAGCAGTTGCTCCCATACGCCAATCTGTCGCATGGTAACGATCGGTTGGTCCATACAATTCACGAATTGGAGCGACATCTTTGCCACTGTTGGTATGGCCATAGCGATCTGTACTAATGCCCTTGTAGTTTTGATTATCAAGGACAGGGGTCGGCACCATATTATTGCTCTTCAAGAGTTGATTGCGAACCTTATCCGTTGCTAGACGTGACCAGAAATCTAGGTAATTCTGTTGTCCTTTAGCCACCTTGTCAATTTCCGCTTTGAAGGCAGTTCGTTCCGCTTCCGTATTCTTGCCATATTTCTCAAAGGAACTGTAGGCCATGGTATTGTAAGTTGAAATCAAGAACATATGGGCATCTTTTAAGTTCAAGAGTGGCAAGATCATTTTACCGTGAACATCATTGTTTAAGCCTTCATAAGCTCTGTGTTTGGCAGATACGAACGCTGGATTGGTCGTCTCAGGCTCCACTATATAGACATTGTCTTTGGTTGCTTTGATGAACCAATCATTCAAGTCTCTATCACTTGTAAAGAGCTCCATATTGTACTTCAAGAAGTCATTTAGGTTACCAGAAAGAGTCGATTTAGCCACGACTTCTCGGAAGGCATCGTGGGTACGAGTCCCTTTGATATAATCTTCTTTTGAACCAATTTCGATCAAGCGATCTAAAACATCGATATTCTTCCCATAGAAGTCTGGCTTGAACAACATGAGCTGTTTGAGATGGACATCATCGAACTTCACTCCATAATAGCGATTGAGGTAAGAAAGCCCCAAAAGAACAGCAGCCTTATGATCATCAATCTTCTTGATAAGGGCCCGTTTAGCAACCTCATCTGTATTCAATTGATGGTCTTGGTTTTCAACTAGTTGTTTCACAAAGTGAGTCAGATTGTCCTTGACTTCTTGAAAGCTTTCTTCAAGGTAAAGATTCTTAATGGCATTGACTTTGTTTGGTCCTGTTCTACCAAGGTGTGTGTAGATAGGGTCTGATTGTAATTCGACGGGATTTAATGTTTCAACAATGGCACTAATGAGATCACTCCGGTCTTTGTCCACCATATTCGGCGTGTAGACCACTTCACCGAGCTCCGCTACACTGTACTCTTTGACTTGTTTGACCTTAGAGTCTTTCGGTGTAATGCTAAAAATATCTTTTGTCTTATCCGCATAATGGATCAGGATGTGATCAGCATCAGCTAGTTCAGTTATAAAATCATTGCCCTTCATAGCCGTCACAGACAAGACTTCCTTGGTCAAGAGAGGACTAGTTGCATCCAATTTATTCCCTTGGTCTACAATCCACTCTTTGTTGTAGAATGGTTGCAATTTAGCAATATTGCGGTAAGCTAGCTCACGAGTCGCATCATAAGCAGTGATTGCCTTGTATTGATCGTCTTTGCTAACAAGGTTATTGAGCGTAACTTCAATCGGTTTACTGCTGGTAAATTTATCAGCAGTGATTCCCATTGCTTCAATCTTCTGCTCAGCTTCTGCCAGCGAGATGCTTGGGATTCTACGGGAATTGTTAAAGGATTTCTTCCCTTCACTCACGCCCTCCACACTGTAATTGCGCTTGGTTCTTGAATAGGTGAAGTAATCATCTGCATCGATATCCGAGTGTCCGAAGACCATCTCACCAGTTTTGACTTTCATCATGGTGATATTGTCTTCAATAGTCCCCAAGGCCCAGTTGGTCCCGAGTAATCCACCCGATTGGACCGCTTCTTTGAGTTCAATTGAACCTTTAGCAACTGAATTTCTGAGGACCCCTTCTTTACCGACCGTGTAGTTATTAGCACCATTTTGAGAGGAATAAACGAGACCTGCCGCTTTGGCTTTGTTACCAGTGATTTCAGCGTCAACGTAAGCTTTTTCAACGACACCTTTCCAGTTCTCACCAAGGACACCCGCTAGATAGCCTCCTCTATTACCTGCAGCGTGCAGTTTCCCGATAAAGGCAACATTACTGACTTTCCCACTGCCATCAATTTTATTGACAATTCCTGCTACGTCATTGTTCCCGACAACACTTCCTGTTACTTTAACGTTCTCGACAGTTGCATTGTTTTTGATGACACCTGCGATTGGGGCTACTCGATCTGTCCCAGGTAGGTCAATATTGACATTTTCAAGCAAGAGATTCTTAACCGAGCCACCTTCGATGTTCCCAAATAATGGTCTTGTAATGTTATGGATGGCAAATGTATTTCCATCCGCACTTTCCAAAATTCCCTTGAAGGCATTGGTCACATAGGATTTCCCTGCTGGCTGGACATTAGCCGCATTCATATTGCTACCCAGTTTAAAGGTACCAGTCGGATTGGCTTGCATGGCTTTTACAAGTTCGTTGAAATTGTAGTAGACATCACCTTCATGTGCTTTGGGTTTCGCAATATAGTGGACATATTCCTCACTAAATTGGTTGTCCGCAGTCCGTTGGATGAGATCAGGAGCTTTGGCTGTTACTTTGTAAAGGGTCGTGCCATCTACCGTCACTTCTTCAATTTTATCAACGGCTAGTTTTGTGACCTTATTATCATGGGTGGTAACCTTTAAGTAGTATGGCTTCACATCAGACGGTGTTTCAGTCAAGAGACTGCTATCCGTCTCAAGTCCGTGGTCATCCACACTAATCAGACTGGTTTCCTTGATGTTTTTGATTTCAACTTTTTTAAGATCAATCCTCAACGGTTCTTCCTTGAGAACTTCTTCTTCATCCCCATTTCCACGATCATAGACCATGGTCGTTGCGAGCGTATAATCCTTGTAATAGTCTAAGTCTGCTAAGGTAGCTGCCAAGTTCGTCTCTGAAAGGGTCAGGGTTTTCACCACTTGATCGCCCTTTTTCAATACCGCCTGGATAGACTTGATGGTCACACCCTCTGGTTTGTCCAAATGATAAGTAGCTTTAGCACTGCGCTTCAACACTTCCTGATCAAGATTGGTCAAGGTCAAGGTTGGCTTATCTAATTCCTTTGTTCCTTTTTTAATGATTTGATCTTGCGCTTGTTCTACCACTTCTTCGGAAATCGTAGGAGCATCCGCCGTTTTGACCCCCTTAATAGTCTTGTAAACCTTGGTGATTTTCTTCTTCCCATTTTTACCGGCTTGAGAAACTGTTTCTGATCCTTTTAGCAAGGTGGCATCTTGTTCGGTTACCGTCTTAAATGGAATCTCCTCAAAAGCAACTTCCTCTGTTTGGCCTTCAATCGCCTTGGTCCCACGACTGATTCTTTCTGTCACAGGAGCTTTTACCGTTTCAGTTGTCGTGCTGAGGGGCTCACCATTTTTCTCACCATTGACCGTCTTATAAACACGGCGAATTTCCTGGCTACCGGCCTCACCTTTCTGAAGAAGGCTTTCTTCATCGGTGTAACGATTGGCATCCGTTACATACTCTGTTTCATATGGAAGGATTACCGTTTCTGTCTCTGTTACTGTCCCTTCCGTTACTTGATAGGTTGGGTTCTCTGGTTGAATAGGAGCTTCGCCGACATGGCCTTCTTCTTGTATCCCTTTGGCTTCTACCACACCTGTATAGGTTGGGTTCTCTGGTTGAACAGGAGCTTCGCCGACATGGCCTTCTTCCTGTGTTCCTTTCGCTTCCACCACTCCTGTATAGGCTGGGTTCTCAGGTTGAACAGGAGCTTCGCCAACATGGCCTTCTTCTTGTGTTCCCTTAGCTTCCACTACGCCTGTATAGACTGGATTTTCTGGTTGAACAGGAGCTTCACCGACATGACCTTCTTCTTGTGTCCCTTTGGCCGTTACAACTGGAGAAGGATTGGGTTGAGGGGTTGGTTGGGCATCTTCTTTTGTCCCAACAGCAAGAATTTGTGAAACTGGTTCTTTAGTGACCTTGCTTTCAACTACTCTGCGAACTTCTTGTCCATCTACCACACTCACTTCCGTCAATATGGTCCGCTCCCCATTTTGGCCAGCAGTCAGCACCTTGGTTTGCCCTTTGGCTAATGTAGGATCAGCTTGGTGGACCGTTTCAAATGGTACAGGCTCAGTAGAGACTTCCAGGCTTGGTTTTTCAACTTGAGGAAAGGCTGGAGCGACTTCTGGGGTCACACGCGCTTGTGGTTCCACTGGTAGAATCCCTGTACTTGCTTTGATCGTTCCTTCTACAGAAGTTTTCGTTTCCTGCATAGTCTTTGGCTCTTGTAAGCTCGTCTTTTGGACTGACGGGTAGCGCAGATAGCCAACATAATCATAGCCGTCAATATGAAGCACGCCATTTTCAAGATCTTTGCTCGATGTGATCGCAAGATCCTGATTATAGGCGCGCAAGACTTGATTTTGTAGGGCTGCAACTTCAACTGGAAGTAGAAGACTTTGTCCCATGGCTCCAATCAAAAGGACACCCATGACCTTCTTCCGGTGCTTTTTAGAAAGCAAGAGGACCGCAAAGGAAGCAGTGGCTAAGCTTAACCCAAAAAGGGCGACTTCCTGACTTCCTGTTTGAGGAAGAACTGGCTGAGTTGTTTCCTTCTTCTTATAGACGAGATAGAAAGTATCTTCATTTTGATATGCTTCAGGGATTGCATGAATCACCTGTGCCTTTTCTTCAGCAGTTAGCTCTTCTTCTGTCACATATCCTAAGTGCACATTAGCAGATAAGGTCACCTGATCAGCTTTGACAGGACGAGCTCCTAACAGACTTCCTCCAAATAAAAAGGCTCCAATGGCCACTGGACCAACCCCAACGGATAATTTCCGAATCGAATATTTGGTCTTCTTTTCAAAAAATTGTTTTGCTTTTTTCATCCTAAAATTCCTATATAGTAATATTCAAACCTCAGGTCAAAGCCTTATTTTATATGGAGAAGGAAAATAGTTTCCGAAAGCAAGGAACTTCCCGAGATTTTTTACCTTCACCTATCTTATCTTTTTTCTTCTATTTTAGCAAGCACTAAAACTCAAAAAAATAAACCGTTTTATTTATAGGAAGAAAGCAAAACAAAAAACGCCTCGAAAGGCGTTTGTATCATAGTTCTATTTATAAGGATTGGTACAAATCATTGTATCGTTGACTAGCCGTATCCCATGAGAAGTCACGAGTCATAGCTTGCTCTTGCAGACCATACCAAGCCTGTTTGTCTTTGTAGTAGACAGCCAAAGCTTCATCAACTGCCCAGTTAAACCAATAGCCAGACAAATTATTGAAGCTAAAGCCTGTTCCACTTCCATCAACAACATTATACGGTTGAACCGTATCTCGAAGTCCGCCGACTTCATGCACCAAAGGAAGGGTTCCATAACGCATGGCCATCATTTGAGAAAGACCACACGGTTCAAAGCGGCTTGGCATCAAGAAGACATCTGACGCTGCATAGATTTCTTGGGCCAATTGGACATCAAATGTGATATTAGCTGAAAGTTTATCTGAGTAGGCTTGACCGAACCAAGCAAAGGCATTTTCAAATCCAGGATCTCCTGTACCGAGCAAGACAATCTGAATATCCTTTTGCAAGAGTTGATGCAACTCTTCTACCACAACATCAAAACCTTTTTGGCGTGTCAAACGAGAGACGATCCCAAACAAAGGTACATCATCGCGAACGGGTAGACCGACACGTTCTTGAAGAGCTCGTTTACTAGCTGCTTTACCTGAAAGATCTGAGAGACTGAAGTGATACGTCAGAAGCGGATCAGTTTCAGGATTATATAGATCCGCATCAATCCCGTTAACAATACCGGTCACCTTGCCAGACTCCATCCGAAGGATCTGATCCAAGCCACAACCATATTCAGAAGTCATAATCTCATGTGCATAACTAGGAGATACGGTTGTCACACGGTCAGCATATAGAATGCCGGCTTTCATCCAATTCAGGCAATCATTCCACCGAAGCGTTCCGTCTGCATAGCGTTCAAATCCCACTCCGAATAGATCCCATAACATTCCTGGGTCAAACTGACCTTGGAATTCCAAATTATGGATGGTCAATACTGTCTTAATCCCATGATAAGCTTGAATCCAACGGTATTTCTCCTTAAGCAAGAAAGGAATCATCGCTGTATGGTAATCATGTGCATGAAGAACATCTGGAATGAAGTCAACCCGTTCCATCGTTTCTAAGGCCGCAAGCTGGAAGAAGGCAAAGCGTTCGCCATCATCAAAGTCACCATACACATGGCCTCTAAAGAAATAGTGTTGGTTATCAATAAAGTAAAAGGTGACTCCATCGCGCACAATGCGTTTCACACCAACATATTGACTTCTCCAGCCAACTTTGGTCTCAAAATGCAAGACATCTTCGATTTGATCTCTAAACTTGGCCTCTACCATATCATAGTATGGGAGGATCACGCGCACATCATGACCACTTTTAGCTAAGGATTTAGGAAGAGCGCCAATGACGTCTCCCAACCCCCCTGTTTTAGAAAACGGTGCTCCTTCAGCTGCAACAAATAATAGTTTCATTAGACAATATCCTCTGTAACAATCGTTCCTTTTTTAACCACGACAGGTGCTTCTTCTGTCCCACGAATCGTCACACCAGCAGCCACTTCGGCCCCCTTATCCAGGATGGCATGTTCGACGATTGCATTTTCATGAATTACAACACCAGGGAAAAGAAGACTACTACGGACTTCTGAACCTTGATGAAGGTGTACCCGACGTGAAACAACAGAGCGTTCAACGGTTCCTTCTACAATACTACCCGAAGCAAATTGAGACGTTTTAATATTTGAAGTCTTGGAATAATAAGTTGGTTCTTCATTCTTCACCTTCGTATACACTTTTTGATTTGGTGAAAAGAGCTTCATGAATTTTTGGTTTTCCAACATATCCAAGTTTGCATGGTAGTAGGATTCAACTGAATGAATATTTGCTAGGTAGCCTGTATATTCAAAAGCAAAAGCATTGTATTCCACCGCCAAATCACGCAAGATATAGCGCAATTTTTGTGGGTATTCTTTCTTAGCTTCTTCTTCTATTTTTTCAATCAACCAAGGAGTATCCACAATAAAGACATCTGTTGACATGTTGTATACTTCATCAGGATCCTTGCCATCAAAAAGTTTTTGCTCTGTAACATGGTCTGTTTCATCAATTTCCAAGACAGCATTCACTTCAGAGATATTTTGAAGATGCAACTTTTTATAAACCACTGTAATCGGACGATCAATGGTATTATGAAGGTGGAAAATCTGATTGAGATCAATATTCATCAAAACATCACAGTTCAAAGCAACTGTTTGGTTAGAACCAGACCGTTTCAAATAGGTCAATAATTGTTGGTAGTATTCTGGTCCTACCGTTGTATTTTCAACTGGAGTATTATAGATTCCGAGGTAATAGTGGCTCAATAAAGTAGACAAGCCCCACTCACGACCTGAACGAATATGGTCAAAGACCGAACTAATATTTTCTTGTTGGAAAATCCCAAAAACACTACGAATACCAGCATTTGCAAGACTAGACAATGGAAAGTCAATCAAGCGGTATTTCCCATCAAACGGTAGGGATGCTACCGGACGATGGCTAGTCAAAGTGGACATATCATGATACCCAACTGTATTTCCTAAAATGGCTGAATATTTATCAATCTTCATCTGTTGCTACCCCCACTTTTTCATTGTAACCGACAACTTGTACTTCCTCTGTTCCATCAATCACGACACCTTCTGCAATGACTGCACCTTCCCCGATAATCGCGCGTTTCACGACAGCTCCTTTACCGATAATGGCATTGCTCATCACGACAGCATCTTCGACAACTGCTCCTTCACGAACTTGAGCTTCTGTTGATAAGATGGAGTGTTTGACTGTACCGTCTACCGAACAACCGTCGACGACAAGAGAATCTTCGACGTGGCCATGTTCCCCAAAGAAGTTCGGTGGAGAAATGAGGTTGCGTGAATAGATTTTCCAGTGACGATCGCGACTATCCAAGGCATTATTTGGATCGATATATTCCATATTGGCTTCCCAAAGAGACTCAATCGTACCAACGTCTTTCCAATAACCATTGAATTCATAAGCATAAACACTTTCGCCTGATTCTAGATAAGTTGGAATGACATTTTTACCGAAGTCTGACATATCGATATCACTCTTTTCAGCAGCAACCAACATATTGCGGAGACGAGCCCAGTCAAAGATGTAAATCCCCATGGAAGCCTTGGTAGATTTTGGTTCAGCTGGTTTTTCTTCAAATTCGACAATCCGATTATTGGCATCTGTATTCATGATTCCAAAACGGCTTGCTTCCTTCAAAGGTACATCTAGGACGGCAACAGTTAAGCTTGCATTATTATCCTTGTGCGCTTGAAGCATATCATCGTAATCCATCTTATAGATGTGGTCCCCAGATAATATCAAGACATATTCCGGATTGATGCTGTCGATATAGTCGATGTTTTGGAGGATGGCATGGCTAGTTCCTTCAAACCAACGATTTCCTTCACTAGCTGAATAAGGTTGGAGAATAGACACACCCGTATTGATTCCATCCAAGCCCCAGCTGGAACCATTCCCAATATGGCTGTTAAGGGCAAGTGGCTGGTACTGTGTAATCACACCAACATTGTGAATTCCTGAGTTGGCACAGTTTGATAGCGCAAAATCGATAATCCGATAGCGCCCACCAAATTGAACCGCAGGTTTTGCGATGTTTTTGGTTAATTTTCCAAGACGTGTTCCTTGCCCACCGGCAAGAATTAAAGCGAGCATTTCATTCTTCATTGACTACTTCCTCTTTTTAAAGCCTGGACTCCCATAGAGTCAACCGATCGTCATTTCTTATCTGATGTTTTAGATTTTGTCTTACGCACCTTGCGTTTCACCTTCCAAATACTAGCTCCTAAAGCCGGCAAAGTAAAGGTCAAGGTTTGTTCATAATCCTTCCACAGTCCCTCTTGAGACTGAACTGTCGGATTGTGCTCTTTCCAGACACCTCCCCATTCTTCTAATTCTGTATTCCAAATTTCTTCATAGACCGCTGATACAGGCACACCAATCGTAAAGTCCTTGCGTTCTACTGGTGCCATATTGAAAACGCACACCAAAAGATCGCCCTTACGATTTTTCCGGACCATAGACAAGACGCTCTGATCCCGGTTATCTGCATCAATAATCTCTAAGCCATCAAAGCTATCATCAATCTCCCACAATTCCTTGTGTTCCTTGTAGAAATGATTGAGCTGAGAAGTGAAACGACGCATCTTAGCATTCATTTCATCCTCTAGATTGCCCCATTCCAGTTGCTCTTCTGACTTCCATTCCAAAAATTGACCAAATTCCGAACCCATAAAGAGTAATTTTTTTCCTGGATGGCAAATCTGATAAGTCAAAAGGTTACGGAGTCCAGCAAATTGATTGTAACGATCTCCCCACATCTTGTGCATCAAACTCTTCTTGCCATGCACTACTTCATCATGTGAAAAAGGAAGAAGGAAATTTTCGGAAAATGCATACATATAACTAAAGGTTACCAGATTAAAGTCAAATTTCCTGTAGACCGGGTCTTCCTCATAGAATCGGAGAATATCATTCATCCAACCCATATTCCATTTATAGTCAAAACCAAGACCACCTTCTTCTTCAGGGCCTGTGATCTTTTGACCAGCAGAACTTTCTTCTGCAATCATCATAACATCTGGGTGTTCGTTCTTGATAATCGCATTCAAACGTCTGAGGAAATGAACCCCTTCATAGTTGAGGTTTCCCCCATCAATATTTGGTGTCCATGGACCGCTATCGTAATCAAGATAGAGCATATTGCTCACGGCATCAACCCGAATTCCATCTAAATGATAGGTGTCAATCCAAAACTTCAAACTAGAAATCAAGAATGACTGTACTTGATTTTTTCCTAAATCGAAGTTCAAAGCTCCCCAACCATAGTTATGGGCCCGATGTTCATCCTGATACTCAAAAGTTGGTGTTCCATCATAATAAGCCAAGGCATCATCATTGATAATGAAATGACCAGGTACCCAATCCACGATAACACCGATATTATTGAGATGACATTCTTCCACGAAGTCTTGAAACTCTTCTGGACTACCATAAGTCTGTTCGAGTGCAAAATAACCCATGAGCTGATATCCCCAGCTCAGTCCCAATGGATGGGCCATAACTGGCATAAATTCCACGTGAGTGTAGTTCATCTCAACCAGATAAGGAATCAGTTCTTCTTTTAGTTGTTTAAAGGTATAGGAACTGTGATCTTCATTTCGTTTCCACGATCCTGCGTGCACCTCATAGATATTAACAGGTCGTTCCTTAAAACCAAGCTTTTTACGGCGTGCCCGCCAAAGACCATCTTTCCAGTTTTTCTCTGGAATGGTCTTAATAATAGATCCTGTATTGGGTCTCTTTTCCATCCATAACGCTAGAGGATCAATTTTTTGTACCTGATGACCATTTTGTCGCGTCACCAAGTACTTGTATATATCTCCCTCTTTTGCATCGGGACAGAAGACTTCCCAGACGCCTCCTTCATTACGAACCATTGGAATTTTACGGGCTTCCCAATCAGTGAAATCACCAATCAGATCAACTGCCTGAGCATTCGGGGCCCATACACGGAAGGTGTAACCTTCTTGATCTCCTTCGAACTCTTTGTGAGCTCCTAAGTACTCTTGAAGACGGAAATTATCCCCTCTTCCAAACGTCCATAAATCTGTGCTTCTATCCATAAACTCACCTCTTTTTGTTTTTGAAAGCGTTTTCTACATGTTTTTATTTTACTATAAACTCACTTAATTTTCAAGTTTATTCCTGTAAAATCATGTAAAAATATCAGGAAAATTTTTGTCATTTTCTATCCCGAATTTTTTCTTTGTTCTCTTCGTTTTCCTCCTAATCTTACTTATGATTATACTATATATCTTAGGGATTTTAAACAAAAAACCGAACTACCCTTCTAATATTTTTATTACTATCTAGTTGATTACGAATAAAAACAAACATTTCTATTGTTTCATTAGAAAATAACATATAAGAAAATCATGACCACCCGTCAAACGGGTGGTTTGTACCAGGGCTATAAGCCCAGATAACTAGCCAGCGCCTAAAGACGCTGGCTTTCACTTTGTTCAAGCCTTATTGCATTTGACTCGTCACAGACCT